>DCIP01000047.1:6916-21642 GCA_002317115.1 Candidatus Scybalocola fimicaballi | reverse complement strand
ACGGAGTGATAAAGGTGGAGATATACAACGAATAAAACGATTGTGAAAACAAACCAATATCTAACCATGAAAGCTATAGTTCACTTTCTATTTGTATCACTTTCATTAGGGCTAATCGCCTGTGGGAAACAGCCTTCTGTTGACACTGGCATCGATTCGTCTTCAGAGGAAACAAAACAGTCTTCTGTTGACACTGGCGTCGATTCGCCTTCAGAGGAAACAGTTGAAATGGAATCTGCAGATTCCGTCAGATATTTAACAAACAAGGATTTAGAAAAGGAAAATATTTCTATTTCCACACTTTATGATTTCCCAGAAGATTACTTACTTCCAAAAACAAAAAAAGCATATTTTGGAATAGATACTGAAGAATATTCCACATGTTATATCCTGTTTGAGACGGAGGATGGTTTATTTGTGATAGGACAGGAAACAGAATACGATGAAGACATTAAAGCATTATACCATTGTCATAATCCTACTGTTTCATTCTATAACGATACTATTGAAACCTTATGTGAATACAACGCTACCATTATCCACGACTTCTTCCATTACAACCAAGCAGAATTCGAGCATGTAGCACACGAAGACGAATTTCCGAACAATGAAATAGAGGATGAGATGGATGTTGCCAGAAAGGCGGGGGATGGCCTTTTATTTTGTGAACTTAGTTTAGGGCTTCAATACAGAGGATCATCACTTCCCTACTACATATCAGAAGGATTAGAGATGTTGAAAGTGACGGTAGACTCTTTAATGAAAGAAGGAAAGCAAGATAAGGTGGATACAATGATCTGTATATTTGAAGAAAATTATGTCCCCTATCTTTTAGTTTTAGAAGAGAGATTAAAGGATTGGGAAGAGCTGAAGGAGAAGCGAAAAAATGCAGTTCAAATAGAAGAATTCCATCGAGGAGATTGAAAAGCTATAGTCATTAAAACGCAAAATGCGGAATGCTAAATTCAAAATTCAGCATTCCGCATTTATAACTCATAATTCAATCTCAACCTTCTCCTCCAGCAAACTTATTCATGCCTCGGATCATGTGACGAAGGCAACCGATAAGCTCCTGACTCTCCTGCATAATATGGATTCTAAGGAATAAAGTGTTAAGATTCTTTGTTCCGCTATGGATAGAATCCAATGCTTGCTTACGATCCTCTGCTATACTAAGCTGAAGCGTCTCGCCCTCCTTACGAAGTTGCTCCGCATTGGTGAAATCCCCCGTCGAAAGCATATTCGACGCTCTCTGATAAAGAGAGACCAAATTATTACGCATCTCCAAGAAATGGTTGTGATACTGGGTTGGAAGAGGCTGGAAACTATTGCCTATATGTTCACGTAGAGGCTCATTGATTCGTTTCAAGCTATAAAGCATCTGCTGACACGAGTTGATACCAAGGAAATACCATGTGTTTCTGCTGATCACAGTCACAGTGTCAAGACGCTGCATAGAGATAATCTCCTGTTTGCGCTGACGTTTCAATGCATGACGCTCATCCTCAATCAATCCTGAATATAGAATCCGTCGGGATCGCCATTTCCGTTTGCGATATAATCCTGATATGCCTCCAGTCCTGTCAACGGTACTCCGACGAAATTCACAAGGTCGTTGCCAGCAAAAGCCATCGCAAGAGCGAATGTTCCAAGCAACACCACAAACTTAAGCACCGACAGTTTCAAGGCACTCATCGCAGTCATGACGACGCTGAATATCACGACTCCAAGGCCAAGTATATACCACGTATTCTCGTTAATCATACTTTTCAATTCTGGCGACATGAAAGAGCTACCCTTCAAACCATTGATTAGCAAGAACCATATAATGCTAGTCACTGCGATACCAGAGAAGATTCCAATTTTCAACGAACTGCTTGTCAAGCCTCCCATGTCGCCATTATAAGCAGTTGTTTTACCATTGACACGATATGTGAACGTGAATACCATTCGGCTGATCCACATCGCCACCATACCCACGACGAAAGCAATCGCCACGACATATTCATAATACCGCTGAATCTTCTTTGCTTTTTCTATATCCATAATTAGTCTGATATTTGTGTTTCGTAAGTTTAACCATAATCTTTACTTAAATTTTCGGCAAAGATTCGTTTTGGTTGTTACAAAAACTTTACGAACTTGTTTCATTCTCATTACAATAAGAGTTGTAACAATATATTCTGTGAATTGTAACAAGTTTGAAACATCTTTGAAATAGATTTGCAACAAATTTCAAACACATAATTCGAGTACAATGGGTACAATCGGAAATATTCTTTCCCTTTTAGGTTCGCTCGGACTATTCCTATTCGGAATGAAAACCATGAGCGAAGGTCTTGAAAAGTTTGCCGGAGACAGACTCCGAAACATTCTTGCGGCAATGACCAAGCATCGTCTGTATGGAGTGTTGACGGGTATAGTAGTAACAGCATTAATACAGTCGTCGTCGGCAACAACCGTGATGGTTGTGTCATTTGTCAACGCCGGATTGATGAATCTTGCACAGGCGATTGGAGTCATCATGGGAGCCAACGTCGGAACAACCGTCACAGCATGGATTATCTCAGCGATTGGTTTCAAAGTGAACATCGCGTCACTTGCCTTGCCACTCATCGCCTTTGGAATCCCATTGATGTTCAGCAAACAGAGCAAGCGCAAATCAATAGGTGAATTCATCTTCGGTTTCGCATTCCTATTTATGGGATTGAGTTTCCTACAGAAAGCCGCTACCGACTTGAACATAGGAGAGATGGTAGCGCTCATGCTTTCTAAAGTTGCCGACGGAGGATTCCTCACTATCCTACTTTTCGTCTTAGTCGGAGCCTTGGTCACGATGCTCGTACAGGCGTCGGCAGCCACAATGGCAATCACATTGATGCTATTCGATATGAATATTCCAGGTTTTGGACTTGAACAGGCAGCGGCACTTGCGATGGGACAGAATATCGGGACAACCATCACAGCCCTAATGGCATCAATGACAGCAGGCACACAGGCACGTAGAGCGGCATTGGCACACATGTTCTTCAACGTCTTCGGAGTGGTTGTTGTGCTGTTGATATTCTATCCTTTCTGCAACGCAGTTAGCTGGTTTGTGGAGGATGTGATGCATGCCGGCGACAACGGATTGTTCAAGCTATCAATGTTCCATACAGCCTTCAATATCTTCAACACACTGTTGCTAATCGGATTCGTACATCAGATTGAGAATTTCGTCTGCCGAGTATTGCCAGCCAAGGAAGAGCAGGACGAGCCACGTTTGAAATTTATCTCAGGAGGATTTTTATCTACTGCAGAGTTGTCGATACTACAGGCACGTAAAGAGATTGTATTCTTCGCAGAGCGTTGTCAGAAATCCTTCAACTACGTTCTCTCAATGCATGGAATCACTAACGACGGCGATTTCCAGGAGATCTTCAAGAAAGTGGAGAAATACGAGGGAATCACTGATAATATGGAGTATGAGATCGCACACTACCTGCAGCAGGTGAGTGAAGGTAGACTTTCCGACGACGCCAAGAGACAAGTGCAGAGAATGCTCCGTGAGGTGGATGATTTGGAGAGTATAGGAGACTGCTGTTTCTCACTTGCCCGTACATTAAGCCGTAAACGAGAGAATTGCAAGGAGCATTTCACCTCAGCCCAACTTGAGCAGATCCACAACATGGAGGGACTTGTTTCAAACGCTCTATCTCTGATGACTGAGACACTTCAGCAGCCAGAAGGTGAAGGACACGATATCTCCCGCAGTTATAAGATTGAGGATGAGATCAATGCACTACGCACTCAGCTCCGCAATAAAAACCTTGAGAATATCGCCGCAGGTCAGTACGACTACCAACTTGGAGCCTTCTTCATCGACTTTGTCAACGGACTTGAGAAGCTTGGCGACTACGTACTTAATGTAGTGCAGAGCAAGGCAAGACAGACGAGAGTGTGATTCATACGTTGTGAGGCTATGTTTTCTCTCACGTCGCAAAGGTCGGCTCCCATTATTACAGATTTATGACAACGATATTAAATTGTTGTGAAAGGCTGGCTCGCATCATTTAAAATTGAGATTCATACCAACATTCTCCCGAATTCGTTCTTTTATTTCAAAGAATAATGTTAAAATTGCAGAACAAACTGCATTCTAAGAACGACTATTCTTATGGGAAAAGAAATCATATATCACGGCAGTTACATAGCTGTAACAGATCCGCAAATCATCAAAGGACAATATACAAAGGACTTTGGCGAAGGATTCTATTGTACCATATTTGAACATCAAGCCATTCGATGGGCAAACAAATACGAAACGCCAATATTATCTCTGTATGAATACACTCCTAATGAGAATATGCGTATTCTACATTTTCCAGATATGACAGACGAATGGCTCGACTTCATTGCAGATTGCAGAAATGGCAAACGCCACGACTATGATATTGTGATAGGAGCAATGGCAGATGACCAGATATACAACTATGTGGCAGATTTTCTAAATGGAGTCATCTCTCGCGAAGCTTTCTGGGCATTAGCTAAATTCAAAAAGCCTACTCATCAGATTTGTTTCTGCACGGAAGAGTCCCTTAAGTGTATAAAATTTCACTCATCAAAAAATTGCAGTTATGAAGATTGAGATTAAGACAAAAGAGCAACATCATAACGACCTTTTCTTCGTCTGTTCACTTGTTGAGTACATAGCTCGCAAAACTAAGAATGATAGAGGTGTGATTGTGAACGCATTAGGAGAAGACACTTTGACTAAGCTGTATAACCTTGCCGATGTATATCATTGTGAAAATATCGACAAAGTGTCAGATGAACTTATCACAGAGAAACATATTTCAAGGGGCAACTACGATAATATCAGTGGACTAACAGAGGTTCGCATACCAACTCACTTTGATATAGGCAAAGTGTATGAGCGTTTGATATCTACGCTCTCTGAAGAGAATGAGTCAGCAAACGTCATTCAGATTTTGATCGAGGTTTTTTCATCATGGATAGCGCGTAAGATTGACAATTACCGTAGTTCCACATATTATGAAAACAATAGCTACTTAACTGCCTCTTATCGTTTAGGCCACATCGCTTAACGACTTTCTCCTCCAATTTGTTACAATATTATTAAAATCATGGGCTGATTAGATTTTGGTGAGTGATATTTGAATGAAATTGACTAACATTGCACTCAGAAATCTAATAAAGCTATGGCAAAACGAATTCTTATAGTCGACGACGAGCCGGATATCTGTGAGATTCTCCGTTTCAATCTTGAAATGGAAGACTACGATGTACAGGTGGCGGAGAGTGCTGATGATGGTCAGAAAATATTGGATGAGCAACCGGTGGACCTTATCCTTCTCGACGTGATGATGACTCCAAAATCAGGATTTGAATGGGCTAAGGAGCTGAAAAACAATCCTCGCACCGCCAACATATCCATTATCTTCTGCACTGCCAAAACAATGGAGTCGGACCTGCTGACTGGTTTCAATCTCGGCAGCGACGACTATATTTGCAAACCCTTCCGCATCAGTGAGGTGAAAGCCAGAGTGAAGGCTGTGTTGAGAAGAATAGCGTCGAGCCAGAATGATAATCCCCACGTCGACGCCACTTCCGCCCCAAAAGAGAATATTATCCAGTTTGAGGGCATCGTGCTTAATCTCGATCGCAAGGAATGCACTGTCGACGGAGAGGAAATCGCCTTCTCCAAACTTGAATTTGAGGTGTTGGCACTTCTGCTTTCCAAGCCTCAACAAGTCTTCTCAAGAGAAAAAATTCTTCATGCCGTTTGGCCCGACGACGCGATTGTGCTCGACCGTACCGTCGACGTCAATATCACACGAATAAGAAAGAAAATAGGACGATATGGTGAGTGTCTGCGCACCAAATTCGGCTACGGATATATGTTCAGCAAATGATACAGACTCGCCTCACAAACAGAATCTTTGTCGCTGCGACCATTCTTGCCAGCCTCTTCACGCTCTTCTTCGGAATCTATGAGTACCGACGCGAGCACGCTTTCCGCGTCGACATACTGCACTCCCAACTGCAGCTCAACAACTATCATTTCCTTGAAGGACGTGGGGATTCGCATATCCGCGTAACCGTTACCGATATCAATGGAAATGTGTTGTCCGACTCAGAAGAAGAGGTGTCTAACATGCGCAACCACCTTCAGCGTGAGGAGATCCAAGAGGCTCTGCAACACGGTAACGGCTATGCCATCAAACGAGCATCCGAGACTAATGGTGAGATGTATTTCTACTCTGCGACGCGATTCGACGACAAGATAGTGCGATCATCCGTGCCCTACTCCGCCGAACTGACACGCTCGTTGGAACACGACTACACATTCCTTTATTACACTGTCGGCATTCTTCTACTTATTGCCACCGCCACCTATTTCCGTCACCGATTTGAATATAGCGAGAAAGAGAAACAACGCATCAAACGACAGCTTACAGAGAATGCCGCACATGAGTTGAAAACTCCAGCCGCAACAATCGAAGGCTATCTGGAGACGTTGGTGTCCAACCCGTCGATGCCTGAAGAGAAAAGACACGCTTTCCTCCAAAGATGTCATTCACAAAGCAGACGATTGAGTCAGTTGCTATCGGATATGAGTACACTCACCCGTCTGGACGAGGCACACATCATCCGACCAAAAACACCGATAGACGCAGCAGATATTCTACGTCAGATACAGGAAGAGACATCGGCAAGATTCACAGAGAACAAGATGCAGTTACAGATGCGTATTCCAGACAAGCTACCGATGACAGGCGACGCATCGCTCATCTACTCACTATTCCGCAACATCTTCAGCAACGCCATCGCCTACGCCACTGAAGCCACATATTTCAAAGTGGAGGTGCAGACATCAGGCGACCGCTATACCTTCACCTTCACCGACAACGGAATAGGTGTGCCAGCCGAACATCTGCCCCACCTTTTCGAACGTTTCTACCGTATAGACAAAGGCCGTTCACGTCGGCTTGGAGGCACCGGTCTTGGACTTGCCATCGTCAAGAACACAGCGTTCCAATACGGAGGTTCTGCCAAAGCCTACGCCACACCAGGAGGTGGACTGACGATAGAAGTGGAGGTGAAAGAAGGATGAAATATGCATTATGAATTGTGAATTATGAATTAAATTCGCCAAAAATCCCTATTTTTGCAGAAAATTAATTTTGATGAACAAAATTCTGAAGGACAAGCGATTCATTTGCATCGCAATATTCATAGCTATTATAGTTTTGGACCAGATTTCTAAGATTTGGGTGAAGACGCACATGGCGTTGGGCTCGAGTATATGGATCGCAGACTGGTTTCAAATAAACTTCCAGGAGAACAATGGTATGGCATTCAGCATCGAGATGGGGCCAAAGGTTTTCCTTACACTCTTTAGAATCGTTGCCGTCGGCGGCCTTATCTATATCATCAGAAAACTTATCAAAGAGGGTTACAAGACTGGATTCATCGTCTGCATGACGCTTATCACGGCAGGTGCTCTCGGCAATATCATCGACTGTGTGTTCTACGGCGTTCTCTTCAGCGACTCTCATCGTCAGATTGCAGAGTTTATGCCTGCCGACGGTGGATATGGCACATGGCTTAACGGAAAGGTTGTGGATATGCTCTATTTCCCGCTTTGCCGTCTGCCTGAATGGGTTCCCGTCTTCGGTGGTGATATCTTCTTCCGCCCAGTGTTTAATATAGCCGACAGCGCTGTCTGCACAGGTGTGTTCAGCGTGCTTGTGTTTGAACGTAAGGAGTTGTCGAAATTCATGGGAGAAGATAACGAAAACGATAACGATAACCAAAACGATAACCAAAACGATAACAATTCCGTCGAAATAGAGTCTAAATCAGAAAGCAATGAAAAAGAATAGCATAATATTGGCGACGTCGCTCGCTCTCCTCGCTTCTTGTTTTTTCTCGTCTTGTCAGGAGAAGGCTCCGATAGAGAAGAAGAAAATGACGCAGATGGTGGCTGACTATTATATGCTCGACGGTGTGTCCAAACATGAACTGAGGGAGATCAAGAATCTCGACATGAATCTTGTATACGTTGATTTTCTTCACCAGCATGGAGTGACCGCAGCCGAATTCGATTCTGCTGTAGCTTACTACTCAAAGAATCCGATTGAATTTAAGGAGATCTATGATGGAGCAATCAAGATCATCAACAAAAAACTTGATGTCTTGAATAAAGAATTGGAACAATAATATTCGAAATAAACGAAAAACGGATAGGCGCAAACCTATCCGTTTTTTTATTCAGCATTCCGCATTTAGACTTTTTATTTACAGATGTGCTCTGCCAACTTTCTCTGGATGCCAATAATATCAACACCTTTCTTAAACTCGTAAGATAGAGGCAACGACAATCCTGCCACGTAAAGCTTCATCTCACAATCATCGTCAAACTCTCCAGCTGTCTCGATTGAGAACTGACGGATTGACTTATATGGCACAGAATGATACTCTTTTTTCTTTCCTGTGAGTCCCTGAATGTCAAGAATGATAAGACGATGCGATGTGAACAACCAAATGTCACGAACCACCTTATACCCTTTCTCCACTGTCTCTCCCTCAAACAATACTCCGTTAAAATTCTTGTCGATCTCCTGCTGCGACACTTCTGATGAGTTGCCTAACACCATGTCTAATAGTCCCATAGTATCAAATTATTTTTAGTTTATCAAATTTTAGTTTACACTCGTTTTACCAATTTGAAAAATAGTTTAAGCAAAGGCTTGTCATCACCATTTTTCACTTCGTTTATTCCGTTTCTGTAACTTGAAGCCCAAGATAATCCTAAACATTTGGTTGCCCTTAGCAACTTCTCTTTCTGATCTTCTGGCAGACTGGTGTAAGCAGACCAGATTATCTTAGTGTTGTTAATCGCATTCTTCTGCAAATCGAGGAAGCTCTTAGCTCCACAGCGATTCACAATAGAAAAGACTTTTTCTGTAACAAACTTTCGGTCCTCAAGCGTCATCTTATTCAAGAAATCGGAGAACGTGTTGTCCGCGACCTCTCTCACCCACTCATTCTTTATATCTGTCACCAAGGCGTTTCGCTTGACCTCCCAAGGCAGAGGGTTGTGCTGTTTGATTCCCTCCGAATTACTCTTCACCGTCTTGTAATCCTCCTCATGCTCAAGAAGCATTCCTACGATAGAGTCCGACGGAACGTAGCTGTGAACCTTATCTTTTGTTGCTTTGTAACGTGGTGTTTCCTGAATCTTGTCGAGGAATCCCGGCCCATCGAAATTATAGACGGCAATCACGTCGTCGAGACGCTCCTCTTTCATTCTAAGATAAGCATAGAGTGCCTCATTTCCTCCTTTTGAGTGTCCGACAAGAATGTGTTTCTTGCCCGTGGCTGATTCATTCATATACCTTACAGCCTCAGCCTGACCTGGAATTTCTCTAAGATAAGAGAGCATACAATCCTCTTTCCAACCTATGATGGAGGTATCAGTGCCACGATACGCCACTACCCTTTTGCCATCAGGCAACTCAAATGTCGTGGCAGCAAACTGGATTACCCTTTCCTCATCAAAAATATTCCTAAAGTCGACGATGCGGATGTTGGCAAACCTCTCCGTCTTCACTGCATTATACAAAACATACGGGGCTGTCTTTTTGGGGAGAATATCACTTTCGATATCAATTTTTTTGATTAACTCCCCAAAGATCTGCTCGTTTTCCTCATGAAGAGTGACATACTCGGCAAGCGTATAACCTTTCACATCGGTCATGACCTGATAGAACTGCTCAAACTCATAATAACAAATCAATGAGAAGATTAGGGCATCCACTTCGTTAAACGGATCCCTGTCAAACGTCAAATCTCCACGCCATTCAAGATAGTCGAGCATGTTCATAATTCAAATCTTTTAAGGATATGTCACAAATATAATTGTTTTATGATTAAACACAAATTAAAATTTAATCAGACTCGTCTGAATCTTTAATCATATCCAAGATTACAGTCTTTGGCATCTGCAATCTTGAAAACGCAAAGATCCGCTTGCCAAGGTCGTTTAGAGATGCTCCTAAATGATAAACGGAATCGTCAATAATGATGAATCTGTCATGCACTCGTTGTCTGGTTTCGGAAAGCATAATCAATCTTCCGGTTTGGATTTGGGCTGTTGCCTGCAACATTCTTAATCCATTCCCAATATGCTCCACAAAAATTGTAGCTTCGACGTCGGGATTTCGCATTTCCAGAATTTCAAACGTTCTTGAGTCTACATAATTGTCGACGAGGATGATCTCACGTTGGGCTACCCGGATAAGGTTTTCAGCAAACACTCTTGCATCAAGCACCTGTCCTTCATAAAAGATCCCTTCAATGGGAGGAACATTGGTACGGATAAAGAAATTGATTTGGTCTTCTGTTTTGGAGATTCTGTTTTCCAATTGCGAAAAACGATTGTCTATTCGTTCTTGCATTGCAACTAACTGATGATTTATTGAACACCCGTGAAGAAGATATTCTTTTAGAATCTTATTTGCCCACTGACGAAATTTTATTCCTTGATGTGTATTCACTCTATATCCAACGGATATAATCATATCAAGATTATAATACTCCACATTTCTGCGAACCATTCTGCGTCCTTCCTTTTGAACTAGTTCCAAAATGGAACAAGTTGCCTCTTTCTGCAATTCAGAAGAGTCGTAGATGTTTTTGATATGTTTGGTTATAGCCTGACGTTGCGTACCATACAACTCAGCCATTTGAGATTGAGACAACCAAACTGTATCGTGTTCCGGATTTAATTTGACCTCAATGGAAATTGTTTCATCGGATTGAAACAAGACGATCTCGCCAATAGTGAAATTTGTATTGTTACTACTCATTTTGTTTAATTTTAATTTTAATTTTCTTATGCAAATATACACGTAAAAAACAAAAATTAAAACATCCAAAATAAAAAAGTCGGGAAACAAACCATTCGCAGATTCGTTCCCCGACAATTATGTATTATGCATTATTAATTATGCATTATACATTACCAGTTTCTCCACTTTGTTTCCCAACCGTTGGCATTACAGAACTTTCCACCGTTTTGCAAGAACTCTTTCTCCCACTGTGTCTCTCCACACAAATGCCATCTGATCCAAGCAACACAACAGTTAGATCCACCCCATGGTCCATAACCGTGACCTTCATTACCCTTGATTCCAAGCCACATTGGCGCTGTGACTGATGGGTAATTGAAATCGCCTACCGCATTATCGTATGCCATATCTGTATGACCTGTGATGATACCTGTTGGGATTGTCAAACCTACAGAACCGCTATGCTCGTCGAAACTTCCACTGTTAAGAAGCATCAAACATGCCACACGCTTGTCTATCTTAGCACAACCCTGGGCTTCCATACCTCCCTGTGAATGTCCACAGATAGCCACACGCTCCATATTTAGCTTATGGTATAATCTTGAATTTGGATCATTGTTTTTATTCTCAAGCCAGTCGAATGCCTTCTTAGCATCACCACCATCCCATGAAGATGGCTCAGAATAGACCACAAAGCCCATAGAAGCAAGACGCTTTGGAATTGTAGGCTGTGAGTTTGGTGTCTCACCACCTCCCGGGCAGAAGATTACCACTGGATGAAGCACGTTAGGATCATTCGACAACTCCTTAGGATAAGCCAAGACTCCCTTTCCGCTTGGTCCATTGTTCTCATCCCAATTGTATGCACAAGGTCCATCGACATCTACGTTGTCTCCCTTCAAGAAGAAAGTTTTCTCCTGCACCACTGGCTGCTGATTACCCTGCATTTCAGGTTTTGTGAATGTAACGCTGTCGACGTCGCTGATAGCGTACTCGACGAATGTTCCGTCTTTCTTGCAGACGTAAAGTGAACTCTGTGCAAAAATTGTTGCTGCAGAGGCAAGCGAAGCTGCGATGGCAACGCTCTTAAATAATGTTTTCATGTTATTGTGTGTGTTTTAAGTTAAGGACAAATATATAAATTTCTCGCTGAATATCACAAGAATATAGAAAAAAAGATGGCGACGGAAGTATTCCCGTCGCCACTTCTATAACTTAAGATTAGTCTTTAATTAGCTTGACTGTCTTTGTTCCATTTGAGATTGCATAGATTCCAGACGCAAGATCTGAAACTACGATCTCCATCTCCTCAGCCTCAGCGATGAATGCCTTAACCACAACGCCATTCATTGATGTGATTGTGATAATGTCTCCGTCAGTCAATCCGCTTACCTTGACTATATTGTTAGCAGGATTTGGAGTAACAGAAAGAGATTCTGCAGCTGCATCAACTGTCTCAACATCTGTTGGCTCCTCGTAGAACATCTGCCATGCGTCAAACTTCAACTCTCCGCTGAATGTGAAGAACAAGTCAGTAGCAACTGATAGATCCTTGCTCAACTTACATTCAAACTCCTCGAATGATGTGTTAGCCTCAACGTTCAAGTATCCGATCACTGGTCCATTAGCTGAACCTGTTGAGATTCTGATCGCACCACCACATGGAGCTGATACGCGTGCCTTAAACTTGTTTACGCCCTGTGCCTTAACTCCGCAAAGTCCAATCCATGAACCGTTCTTACCGCTTACAGCCATATTTGTAGATTTGCCTACATAGTTAGACTCTATTCCACTCTGCCATGCGAAACACTCAGCCTGAATCCACTTAGTACCGTCGACAGGGACAACCTGATCAACACCCTTAGTAGTTCCAGCGTTTACACCCAAGATTCTACCAGCCGACTCATCTACGTTAGCATAGTCGACGTGTGAACAACGGTATCCACCGCTTACACCGATCTGATTCTGGATCCACTGGCTGTGGTAGCAGATGTACCACTTGTTCTTGAACTTGAAGAATCCGTGGTGGTTGTTACCATTAGCACCAAGCCACTTTGATGGATTGTCAAATACCTTATGGTCGAAATTAAATCCAGACATAGGATTTGAAGAGTTCATTGTAGCAATTACAGCGTTGCTGATACCGATGTTGTTACCTCCTGTATTCCAGTTAGTACAGTATGAGTAAACATACTTGTTACCGATCTTGTTGATACCAGCGTCCTCAAATAGATATGGTGGTTTCAAAGTTGTAGGAGTTCCGACGATACTGATGAAGTCACTGCCAAGTTTAGCGATACGTGCAGTACCTGGGTCTGCATTCTGACCTGTTGGCACACCACCACCGAAGTATAGATAACCTGTACCGTCGTCATCAACAAGAACAGCAGGGTCAAACAACCAAGTTACATTCGAACAGTTAGGAGTAGAACGAGTGATCAAACCAGCTCCATTCTTAACATCCTCCCATGGTCCGTATGGAGTGTTAGCAGCTACCACATAGATACCGTTACCGTTGTTAGCGAAATATAGGAAGAAACGATCCTTACCGTTTACCTTAGCATGACAAGCAGTTGGAGCCCAAGAGTTGACAGCCTTAGAGATACCACCTGAACCAGCGACCTTCATCGGACCGTGGTCAGTCCAGTTTACAAGGTCAGCGGATGATACACAGACGATCTCTGTGATCTTACCGTAACCGTTATCCTTGATCTTACCATTGTTGTCGTACTCGTAGATATCGTGAGTCATGTAGATATATACAGAGTCGCCGTAAACCATTGCACATGGGTCAGCACCGTAACGCTGAGTCATGATTGGGTTGTGGTTTGTAGTAGGCTTAACCTTAGGGTTGACGTTGCTCAATGCGATTGAAGAGAAGATTGAAGCCAACTCTGTGTTATCACGATCACCGATCACACAACCGTTAGCATCGTATGGCTCAACTCCGTTAGACTCATACTTTTCAAACTTCATGTAGTCGATATCAAGCCAGTCACCAGTGATCTTCAACTGAAGAGTGTGCTTACCAGCAGAGATCTCCTTAGTACGAGCAACCACTGTAGAGAACTTAGAGAAATCTCCAGTGTTAGGAGCTCCGATCTCACCTGTGATTTCCTTACCGTCGATCAAAAGTTGACATGAAGCCGACGCGTTATCTGTAGCAGCGGCGATAGTCACTGTATATCTTGAAGTCTCCTTCACATCAACAGTATAGTTCATCCACTCGCCAGCCTGGTTGTATCCTACAACGAATCCAGTTCCGTTAGCGTAGATATCTATTCCGTCGTTACGGAACTTCTCTCCACGATTTTCCTCATCCTTATCATTGTAAGCGACACCCTGTCCTCCGAAATCGTACTCCTCAGCCTCGATTTTTCCTGGGATAGAAGCAGCAGAGCCATTGTATGGACCTTCAGCTTCAACTCTTGTAACAGGTGTAGATGTTGATCCTCCGTTACCACCGTTGTAGCCAACCTCATTGCAATTCAAAGAGAACTTGCTGACAAACTTCCAGATCTCACGTACTGAATGGTACTTATCGTTTGAAGGCCAGTGACCTTTGCCATAAACCTTGTTCAAGCAAACCTCTACACCACACTTACCATTCTTCCAAAGGTAACGAGTAGCAGCACCGTCGATAACAGACTCAACCGGAGTGGCATCACAACCGTTTGCCTTAGCCCAAGCCTCAGCCTGTGCGTAAGCTCCCTGCTGGTTCTGCTGCATACCGTTGAAAGTACCCTGCCATGGCTCATAGTGAACCACGTCGTCCTGATCTCCATTTGTATGGATGATTGGCATAGGGCGAGAAGGTTTTGCTGTCTTGTCGCCAATTGGATAACCAGAAACTGGTGCACAAGCAGC
>DCIP01000047.1:5867-6690 GCA_002317115.1 Candidatus Scybalocola fimicaballi | reverse complement strand
GCAACAAGATCCCAACGAGACTGTTGCTTCTGATAAGCGATATCCTGTCCCATACCGTGACAAGAAATCACCATCGGTCTGTTCTTTCCCATTCCATTAGGTGCGTAGACATCAATAGTACGGTTCTTTCCGTTTACATTGATTGTGCTTTTAACACCAGGATAAGTCTGAGCAACTGCCGATACTGAAAGCATTGCTCCAATAGCGGATACAATTGCTGATTTGTAAAGTGTTCTCATGATATTTGTGTATTAGATTATTTTACATATTTGATTGATTTGCCGTTTGCTCCTACAAGGATGTAAACACCCTTCTCTGCAAACTTAGCGTCGAAGTCAGCCTTAGTGCTGAATGTCAACTTACCAAGCACCTTACCGTTTGCGTCACAAACAGTGTAATCGCCAGCAGGAATCTCAGCCACAACCTCGTTTATACCTGTTGGATCAGCGCTCTTAACCTTGATCCAATCCACGTTAACCCAAGACGACTCAATCTTTAGAAGCATCTCGTGCTTACCTGCAGAAAGTTTAACTACCTTATCAGAAGCCAACTCCTTGTAAGTAGTCCAGTCGCCAGTATCTTCTGTGTTGAATACAACCTGCTTTGTCTCGTCACCGTCGAATGTGATAGAGAATGAAGACTCACCGCCCTCGTCTGAAACGTTTGCAGACAAGATATAATCATCATCCTTCTCAACCTCAACTGTGTATTTCAACCACTCGCCAGCCTCACAGTAACCTACTGCATAACCACCGTCGCAGATATACACGTCGACATTAGAATCTGATCTGTAAGTAGCGTCGCCATTATTCTCATCTTTTGC
>DCIP01000047.1:0-5716 GCA_002317115.1 Candidatus Scybalocola fimicaballi | reverse complement strand
CCATCAGCATCGTATGCAGTAGCAGTAAGAGTGTGCTTACCAAGAGAAGCGTTAGCTCCATAGTAGAATGTGAATGGAGCAACCCACTTATCCTTAACCTGTGTAGTACCCTCGAAATACTTGATATTCTTAATCTCTGAATCGCTCTTATAAGTAGGAGTGATCAACACGCTGTCGCCCTCCTCAATGATTGTCTTCTCAGCAGCAAGCTCTAAGCTAACCTTTCCACTACCCTCGCCTACGAAAGATACACAACTCTTAGCAGGTAGTGTGTAAGAGAATGAACCACCCTTATTTACAGCGTCAAGCTTCTTCATGTTTCTTGACTGGTCTGTAATCCAAACATTCCACTGCTGAACCTTAGTTCCTGGCACTGAGATGTTGATTGTCTTAGCCTCTGTGCTCATGTTTACAGCTACGATTACAACATCGTCGTTGTTCTTATAAGCAGAAGTGTAGACATTATATGTAGGGTTGATTGTACAGTCGACACGATAGTAACCTGGACGGATGAATCTTGCGTACTGTCCGAATAGCCAACCACGCTTAGTGATCTGACCATCCTTTGAATTCTCGTTGTTTGAATCACCGTTGTTGATTAGAGAGTAGTTTCTCTTCAAGTACCACCAAACGTATGCGCTCATGTTTGAGATAGCCATACCACGATGGATTGAGTAAGCAACCTCCAAAGCCTCAGGCCATACGTTAGCGCGACATGGAGAACCGTTAGTTGCGTTTGAAGATGTGTAATACTCAGTCATCCACAACTCCTTGTTTGGATCAGCAGCAACCTTCTGGTCTCCAAGAGTGTATTTGAAGAAGTTGTCGCTTGTAGAAGCACCACTCGCATAGAAGTGAGTTCCCAAGATATCGATATTCTTTAGAGCATTAGCGTCGTTTAGGATCTTGTCGTAAAGACCTTTGCTGTATGCGAAACTCTCAGCAGTGATAACCTTTGTACCGTTGACGCGAAGTTTTGCAGCGTAGTTCTTAGCATATTCATAAACCTGGTCTGAAGTCCACCATGTCCAATCGTGACCGTAGTCAGGCTCGTTGGCGTAGCTTATAGCGTATAGGCTAACACCATTATTATACATATAGTTGTTGAACTTTACCAAGTGGTCAGTGTATCTTGAGAAAGCACTTGTGTTGATCTGCTTCTCATTTGCACGATACTGACAACCGTTGTTACCACAGAAAGCAGTTGTCTTAGTACACATATCTGAAGAAGGAGTATTCCAAGGTGTAGCGAAGATCTTAACTCCCATCTTCTGCACTTTCTTACAAGTAGAAAGTTCACGGCTCCAGTCGCTTTCCTTTTCAGCAACCCAGATACGCATCACAGAAAGACCAAGTTTACCGTCGCCGACGCCGAATAGCTTGTCCACATCATTATCAGTAAGGTCATAGCCAGTCCAGCACGGATGGTTGATACCACCGAAACCAGCGATCTTCTGTTTTACACTTGAAAGGTTGACAGTACAATTCTGAGCTGCAACCGAAGCTGCACCCATCATCGCAAGAGCTGCGATAGTCAATTTGTTAAGTAAACGTGTTTTCATGATAACCCCTTTTGTTTGTTCATTAATATAAGTCTATTTGCTTACGCCACTTATCACCATGTTGCCTCCCATTTGCGATTGCAACGTTAGCAAAAATATTTGATGAACCAAAGAAAGAATTTACCAAATACAGATGATTATTTCGCATTAATGCATTTTGGTATAAATCTCCACCATACATGTTACATTCAAATACCCGATGAAATGGGAAATTTTAAAATTATGAATGCGAAATGAGGAATGCTGAATTTAAAATTCGACATTCCTCATTTCGCATTTTGCATATCGCATTATGCATTTATCTTTAGCAAACTCTGCTTAAAACATCTCTACCGTCGAAGAAAAGCATGATATTTTTCACCGCATATCTACCCATTGCGATGCGAGCCTCCACCGTCGCCGTACCGATATGTGGCACCATCACAACATTATCTCTGCCTAACAACCCTTCGTGAATCTGTGGTTCTTTCTCAAACACATCCAATCCAGCTCCACCAACGTGGCCATTATCCAAAAACTTTACCAAAGCAGCCTCATCCACCACCGGTCCACGTGCAGTATTTACGATGAAAACGCCTTTTTTCATCTTCGACAATGCCTTTTCATCAATCAAATGATGAGTGGAATTATCCAATGGAGTGTGTAGAGAGATATAATCAGACTGAGACAATAGAGAATCCAAAGAGACATATTCAGCAGAATATCTCTTTTCAATATCCTCTGGCAGACGATGTCTATTATAATAGATGATTTTCATTCCCGACGCGATTGCACGTTTAGCCACAGACTGGCCGATGCGTCCCATACCTACGATGCCGAGAGTTTTGTTGTAAAGTCCAATGCCGAGATTCTCCATCACACCCCAACGGATGGCATCCTTAGTCTGTAGTTTACGGTTGCATTCCGTCACCCTTCGAGATAAAGCCGACATGAGGGCAAAAGCCAATTCAGCAGTAGGCTCCACCACAGGATCAGGAGTGTTCGTCACAACAATACCTTTAGATTTGGCATACTCAATATCCACGTTGTTGAAGCCCACACCAAAATTAGATATGATCTTCAGACGTGAACCTCCCGCGTCGATGATATCCTTATCAATCGGAAAATTGAACATTGAAAGCAATCCATCACACTCAGGCAAACGCTCTATAATCTCAGCCTTTGTGAAGGTCGGAGCTGATGGCAAAATAAATTCATAATTATCGGGAGCCTCAGAGAAGCTCTCTTTAAGTATATTATAGGTAACTAAGATTCTGATTTTCATAATAATTGATTATAAACAAACTATCTCAAACGAGACTCAACAACCCAAGAATAATTTAATCTCCTCCATTCTGGCTTTCGCCGCATCTCTACCCATCTGATAGACATGTCGCATTTTAGCCTCATCCTGCTCTATTCTTCCAATTGGAAGTTCATTTTCAGGATAGATCAGCAATGTATTGCCCAATCTTTCCTGCTCATCGATATAATCCAACTGACGATTATACATCAGATGTCTGTTTGCCAAAGCCTCAGCAATCTTTGGTGTTTTACGCAAAAGATGTTTGATCAATTTGATTCCTTTCTGCTGAGTCTTCTTGAATCCTTTAGGCTGAGTCAGAATCACGACGTTACGATCATAGCCTAAACTCTGGAAATATTCCAACGGTATAGAATCTGCCATACCTCCGTCTAAAAGTCGACGTCCATCCAATTCAACTGGTTTTGACACTATCGGTAGCGACGCTGATGCACGAATCCAATCTATCTCGTGGTGATCAACCTCCTCGATTTTATGGTAGACAGCTTCACCTGTATCGACGTCAGTACAAACCACATAGAATTCCATAGGATTATTCTTATACGCCTCGAAGTCGACGCAATCAAGTTCCATCGGCAAAATATGATAGGAAAAATCTGCCCCTACCCAATCACCCGTCTTCAACCATGAACGCAAACCCATGTAGCGCGGTTCATCTTTGAATCGCACATTGTATCGCAGCACACGTCCTGGTTGTTTGGATTTATAGTTACATCCGAAAGTGGCTCCAGCCGAGACTCCGATGGCACCCTCAAATATGATACCATTCTCCATCATCTCATCCATCACACCTGCTGTGAACATGCCACGCATGCCTCCACCTTCTAAAATTAGACCTCGTTTCATGGGTTGAATTGTTTGTGCTACAAAATTAATATAAATTAGGACGAATACGAAAACGAATACGAATACGAATACGAATACGAATACGAATACGAATACGAAAACAAAATCACATTAATAGAATTTGTGTATTTTTGCATATATGTTAATCAGACGACACGTAATTAATCAGTTTTCGTTTTCGTCATCGTAAAGAAATTATGATAGACCAAATGCTCGAATATAATAAGCAATTCGTAGAATCGAAGGCTTATGAACAGTTTAAGACAAGCAAATATCCCGACAAGAAGATTGCCATCGTAACATGTATGGACACTCGTCTAGTGGAACTTCTTCCCGCTGCACTTGGAATCAAGAATGGCGACGTGAAGATCATCAAGAATGCGGGAGGAACTATAACTAATCCATTCGACTCTACAGTCCGCTCACTACTTGTAGCCATCTATGAACTTGGTGTGAACGAGGTGATGATTATCGGTCACACAGGATGTGGTGTACAAGGCATGGATAGTCAGGAGATGCAGAATCTTATGAGAGAAAGAGGAATAGATGAAGAGCATATCAGTTTAATGAAACACTGTGGCATCGACCTTGATTCATGGCTTCACGGTTTTGATGATACAGAAGCAGCCGTGCTTGAAACCGTCGACTTGGTGAAGAACCATCCACTTGTGCCTAAGGATATCGTCGTCAGAGGATATATTATGGATAGTGAGACGGGAGAGTTGAATACTATTTGAGAGCTTAGCAGCAGTCCAAGATGAAGATTGTTAAGGGCGGAACTCCCTAACTCATCTCCAACGCGAGCCCAAAGGGCGAGCGTCTAAAAAAAGCATGTTTGGATGACACGTATACAATTACCAAAAGAAATGGCATCGTTGTTTGACGATGCCATTTCTTTTACATATATAATATTATTCCAGATCACTGAATTTTTTCATCAACCAATACATCAAAGTAAGGTTGAGAGCTATCACCGCTAAACCACCAACTGCCATTATGATATTCTCAGCGAGTGTATACTGTTGAAGCAAATCATGAACACCGAATGCAAAATACGGAATTAGCAAAAGAGAACTGATTACACCAGGGAAATATAAACGCAAAAAAACTGTATGTAATATATGTATAAATAAGTGTAATCCAAATCCCCAGAACAAAGCACACATTGGCATTGGATCAGCATAAGTACCCCAAACCACTGCAATTGTCAAGAAAAGGAACTGTTCAAACACAACTATACCATATTCTAGTTGATTCAAGCCTTTCAATGTGGAAAGTACAGATTTAACCTTCGGATGATTTTTTACAGTTTCATCAAAATATTTCTTTTCCCACTTCCTGCGCATGAACATCTCCTCCAAATCATGGAGAATATATACGACAGGCAACATTATATATAATAATATAGAAAACATAAACTTCAAGTTGCAAATCTGATTACAAAAATAATCAAATTATCCAATCTATAACTAAAACTATCTGATAAAGCACCATCATATGTGACAAAATGCAACTTCAGATGCATAAAATTCACATATATACAGCATTTTGGTATATAATTGAGCATTTTTAGGCACTTCAATATAGCAAAATGTAAAGTTTTTATGAAAATATATAGAAATATGACACTTTAAATTTACGTAAGTTTATACAAAACAAAATTCATTATATTTCAATAAGTTAAATAAATCCACGGACAAAATATGCAGAAAATACAAAATTTATTCAAAAATACCATACACTATAAATCAATAAGTTACAAAATATTAACGAATATTATGCAGAAATAAACAAAATAAAACTTCAAAAAAAATTAAGCATTTTGTCAAAAAAAATCCATTTTTCTTTTGCAGAATGAAAATATGTTGTAATTTTGCAAGTGTAAAGAAAGAAACAAGGTTTAACAATTAAAAATTTACGACTATGGTTACTTTAATGATTTCTTGTTTGGCTGTTGCTTTCGCAGCAAAAGTTTATGTAGTTGAGTCTGCTCTTCACGCTTAAT
>DCIP01000225.1 GCA_002317115.1 Candidatus Scybalocola fimicaballi | reverse complement strand
AATGTGTTGAAATCGTTGCTGAATATTCCTGACGGATTGCGTGCTGAGTGTGTGATTGCTCTTGGCTACAAGGGTGAGGAGAAAGCTCCATTCGATCAGTCGAAGTTGAAATTGGATCGTATCCACAAGGGTAAGTTCTAACGAAGACTAAAACGAAGAATTGATGAAAATCGTTTTTCTTGGAAGCGGAAATGTAGCGACGCATTTGTCGCAGGCGTTGAATAGATCAACGTTGAATGAGGTGGTGCAGGTGTATAGTCCGACTGCCGAAAATGCAAGATCGCTTGCTGGGAAATTGTCGTGTGGTTATTGCACGGATATTAATGATGTCGACGTGAATGCAGAAATCTACGTTTGCAGCGTGAAAGATTCGGTCCAACAGCAGGTTTGGATGGAATTGAAGCGTCGGTTCGTAGATTCTGGCATCGACGTCGCTGATAGGATAGTGGTGCATACTGCTGGAGCGTTGGCGATGGATGGTGAGGATGGGCTTTCATCCGTTTTCTCTAATTGTGGAGTGGTTTATCCAGTACAGAGTTTCTCTAAACAGAGAGCTGTGGATTTGTCGCACACACCATTTTTGATAGAGGCTACAATCCCGTCAACATTGGAAAAATTGAGAGAACTTGTGGCAACAGTCTCCGACAGATGTTATGACGCCACAACTAAGCAGCGCAACGCATTGCATCCGGCGGCTGTGTTTGCCAGCAATTTTGCCAATCACATGTATGCCATTGCCAACCGTCTGATGGAGAAGAACGGATTGCCATTCGAAATCTTGATTCCACTTATCCAGGAGACAGCGCAGAAGGTTATGGAAGTCACTCCTGTCGCAGCTCAGACAGGCCCTGCGGTGAGAGGAGACGAGGTGGTTATGCGAAAACAAAAAAATGGACTAATGGCTGACGGAAATGATATTGAATTGGAGATCTACCGTCTTGTCAGCCAAAACATACAAGCTTATAGAGATGAATTTCAAAGAGAATCTTGATAAAATAAAAGCATTCGTTTTTGATGTCGACGGAGTGTTATCTTCCGCCACAGTTCCTCTTCATCCGAGTGGAGAGCCGATGCGTGTTGTGAACATCAAGGACGGTTATGCCATACAGTATGCCGTGAAGAAAGGTTATTCTCTTGCTATTATCACGGGAGGAAAGACTGAGGCTGTGAGAAAACGATTTGTAGGTTTGGGCATCAAGGACGTCTATATGGCATCGGCTGTGAAAATCAAAGATTTCCACGATTTTCTTGAGAAGAATAATTTGTCGGCTGCAGAAGTCATGTATATGGGCGACGACATTCCTGATTACGAAGTGATGAAGGAGTGCGGTTTCCCATGTTGTCCTGCAGATGCGGCACCAGAGATAAAAAATATAAGTTGCTATGTGTCGGATAAAAAAGCTGGAGAAGGTTGCGGACGCGACGTCATCGAGCAAGTGATGAAGGCACAAGGCAAATGGATGGATGACAAAGTAGCATTTGGTTGGTAATATGGGAATAGTAATTATGAAAATAGCTCTACTGTTGGTAGGGTTTTTTATCCTTATTAAAGGAGCTGATTTCTTTGTTGACGGTGCGTCAAGTTTGGCTAAACGCTTCAATATTCCTGCGTTCATTGTAGGTTTGACAATATGTGCGTTAGGCACAAGCGCTCCGGAGTTGGCGGTGAGTATCACTGCTGCCACATCTGGATCAAACTCATTGGCTATTGGAAATGTGTTAGGGTCCAACTTCTTCAACCTTATGGTTGTGCTTGGTGTGTGTGCCATGATCAATCCGATTCCAGTGACAAAGACTTTGTTGCGACGCGATTATCCCGTGTCGATTGCGGCAATGACATTGCTGTCAGTATTTTTGATGTCGGATGCTGATGTCAGCCGAGTTGAAGCGGGCATCTTGTTCTCTTGTTTGATTGGCTATATTGTATGGACGATCATCGACACTAAGAAGCATCCTGAGGAGGCTGGAGTAGAAGAGGAAGAAGAGGACGCATTTGTGGCGTGGAAATGTGCACTTTGGATTATCGGTGGAGCAATTGCCATTGTGCTTGGTGGAGACTTGGTTGTGGAGTCTGCAAAATATCTTGGAAACTCAATTGGTATGAGTGAGAAGTTAATCGGATTCACAATCTGTGCGATCGGAACATCATTGCCTGAACTTGTCACTTCATACACGGCTTCAAAGAAGGGACAGAATGATATGGCGATGGGTAATGTGATTGGATCTAACATTTTCAATATCCTATGTATCTTGGGTATTTCAGGAATGATCACTCCAATAGCTATTGGCGACGCGAATCTTAATGCCACTTTGATTGATTGCGGAATCAATATGGGAGTCTGTATCCTTGCTTACATCTTCTGTATCACAGACAAGAAGGTGGAGCGATGGGAAGGAGGCGTGCTTGTCAGCATCTACCTTGCATATATGGTTTACAATATCGTGAAAGATTTGTTTTAAGCAGATATGAAGACATTGACTAATATAATTAGATTTACTCGCCTGCCACTGTTGTTTCTTGTTGTGGCAATACAGCTTGTTACTCACTTCAGTATTGTGGAGCCTATGATCCAGCACGCCGACGGTGAGGTGCAGATGGGGGCACTGCCGTTGACACTCTGCGTCTTGGCAACTGTGTTCGTCACGTTGGGTGGATTCTTTGTTAACGATTATTTTGATGTCAAGATTGACCGAATCAACCGACCTATCACACGTACAGTCGATTTGTTTGTCTCTCGCGACACCATCTTTAATCTATATGTAGGAGTCACTGCCCTTGCTATTCTTTTTGCAGGTATTTTGAGCTACATCGCGTCGGCATTAGACTATTTCTTTGTGTTTGTTGCAGTGATCGGAGTGTTGTGGTTTTATTCATCGAGCTACAAGCGAACGACGTGGGGAAGCCTGTTGCTGGCGATTTCAGTGGCCATGATTCCTGTGATTGTCTGCATGTACGACAACTGGTTTATGCTCATGAATGAGGTTGCGATGCAAATCAGCGAAGAGCAGATGGCGGCATTGTCAGCATTCTTGAAAGAGGTGCTTGCTAAAGCAGGTATGTTTGGATTGTTGCTTGCGATGTGTGCCATTATCGTCGACATTATCAGAGCCATGATTGAGGAGAAGGGGGAGCGAGAGATGGAGTGCCATACATTGCCGATTGTCTATGGACATACGGTGGCCAAGGTAGTGTGCTATGTGGTGGCTGTCTTGGCTGTTGTGATTTTTGGGAAAATGGCATTAGAGTCGACAGCGTATCTTTCCACAAAAGCCATCAACTACTTCTTGATTCCTGTCGCCTCGCTTGCTATAGCCTTGATTTACCAACTGAATAAAAGCAAAATCCGACTTGATTACGTGATCAGCACAGGTATTGTCTATGCGATTGTGGCGATGATGACACTTTTTGTTGTGGTGTTGGGATATTATTTCGAATGAAGTAGGATAAAAATTTAAATAAAAAGGCGGAATTGTTGATATATTCTTGTCGATTTGTATAGAAATATGACTTTTTTTATACAAATTTGCAGTAATTATATATTGATTGGCAAAACGAAAATATAATAATGAAGAAATTAGTATTATTAATAGTTGGGTCCTTCTTGCTAACGATGGCATCGCATGCAAGAATCAAGCGAGTATGTAATGCTCCTGAAGTGAATGCGGAATACAGCACACTTGAGAATGCTTTGTTGGACTGTGCCGCTGGCGACACAATTTACGTTGAGGCATCGGGTACAGAATATGGTCCAGGTGACGCTTACGGTTTTGATCCAATCAGAATCACAAAGCCAATTACAATTATTGGTCCAGGATATTTGTATAAAGAGAATAAAGTGGTGAACTATGCTACAGGCGAGAGCTTCATCGCAAGTCCACTACGTATCATCAGCAATAATGTTACTCTTTCCGGATTGGTACTAAACAATGTTGAGATTTTCGGTAATGAGTGTACAATCGCAAAATGTCAGATTTTGGCTGGATCTCAGAATGCTGTCGAGGTCGCGGACACAGTGAACGGTTGTATTATTCGCCAGAATTTCATTGTAGGAAATGTCCAGGGTAACGGATTCCCTCAGAACGTCAATATCTCAAACAATATTATCTGTGGTGTTGTGAGCAGCATGGAAAGATCGCGTATTGAGCGCAACACATTCGGTAAGTTCAACAGATTCGGTGGTGTCTACAACCTAAGATTCTGCACATTGATTGAGAATGTGATGAACTACGACCTTAAGAAGTCGAGAACAAACACATGTTCGTTCTTGAACAACTTCAATGGAGATTTCCGTCCTGAGATGACAAATCCTGATTTCTCATTAGACTGCAATTATAAGATTAAGGAGACAAGTAAACTTTATGATATGGCGTCGGATGGCGACCAGGTCGGAGCTTACGGTGGTGCTATGCCATACGTGACAAGCGGTTTGCAGGACACTCCTGTTATCGAGAGCTATGTCGCAGCAAACGAGGCCAACCAGAGTGTAGGTCTTGAGGTTACAATCAAATATAAAATGGAGAAATAATCATGAAAAAGATATTTGCATCTATATATGCTGTAGCGATTGCAATGTCGAGCGCATTTGCAGAGGTTATCACTACTGAGTATTTCTTTGATGAGGATCCTGGTTTTGGTAAGGGCTACAAGGCTGGTGTTACTACTAACGGAACAATCAAGTTCAAGGCTAAGGTAAGAAACTTGAACAATGGTTTCCATACTCTATATGTAAGAGGTAAGAACTATGATGGTTGGTCACACTGTGTGGCAATCCCAGTCACTATGTTTGAGAAGAGCTCTGAGATTGTAGGATCTGAGTATTTCTTCGATTCAGATCCAGGTGAGGGTAAGGGTAAGTTTGTAGAGACTTCTGCCGACGCTACTGCTGCTTTGGTAATCAATGAAACCGACTTGTCAAAGTTGCAGCCTGGTTTCCACGAGTTGTATTCAAGAGCGTTGTCTATCAATAACACTTGGACATCAGCATTCAGCACTCCTTACGTTTACCTTCCAATCGTTGGTCAGGTGAAGCGTGCTGAGTTCTATATCGATAAGGACCCAGGTGAGGGTAACGGTAAGGCTGCCACAGCTTTCGGATCTAACGTGGCTTTCCAGATCAATACAGGCTCGATGAAGGAGGGTAATCATACATTGTATATCCGTACTCAGGATCAGAATGGTAACTGGAATGTAGATTACGGTATTCCATTTGTTTACAGCTACGCAACTGGTAATGTGCACTGGAGAGACAACGTGTCTCTATCTCCTAATCCAACCATGTTTAACTTTGATGTCAATATCGAGGATAAGACTGGTTCAAGAGCAAACGTGTCAATCGTGGCTCGTTCTGGTAAGGTGGTTGCAGAAGCTGTTCAGCAGCTTCCAGTCGAAGGCAAGGTCAATATGAATGTCAAGGATTTGGCTCCTGGTGATTATCAGGTGATTGTTGAGTGCGCTGGTGAGACTTCTGTACGTCGCCTTGTTATCAAGCGATAATTATTTGCAGAAATGCACTATTGATATAAAAGGTGGACTTTACGGTCCGCCTTTTTATGTTAAATGCTAAATGAGAATGCAAAATGCAAAATTTGTATAAACTAATTAATGTTCTATTGCTTGTCATCCTATGCCATTCGTCTTATGGTCAGGAAAACTTGCATGATATTTTTGCTTCGCTGAAAAGTGACTCTGTGGCTGATGCCCAAAAAATTTCACTTAGCAAGAGGGCTGAGAAGATTTTGTCGGATAGTCTGAAAAAGACGAAATCTTTCGCGCCAACGCTTAATTATCCAGAAATGGGACGTGTGTTGTCCGACGACAATAAGGTTTGCATCTATTCGTGGGCATTCCAGTTGGCCGACAAAAGCTATCATTATGGATCGATTGTCCAGACAAAGTTGAGGAAAGGTTCTCGCGTCGAGACTCTTATTATCAAGAAATCTCCTTTCTTGCCTCAGCCTACAGATAGAATCCAGCGTACAAACTGGTATGGAGCTCTCTACTATAAGATAGCCCACGTTAAGTATCGTCGCGATGAATATTATATCGTGCTCGGTTGGGCCGGACTGTCGGCAATTTCACACTATAAACTGATTGATGTCCTACGCGTCGACGGTTCGGGCAGACCTTCATTTGGCAAACAGGTGTTGAAAAAGAAGGGCAGACAGACGTGGAGCCGCCACGTCTTCCAGTATAATTCTGAGGGTAAGATCGCTTTGAATTACGACGATGCGGCTAAAATGATTGTGTTCGACCATCTTGTGCCAGAAAGTATGATGTTCACTGATATCCCTTCCTATTATGGTCCGGATTTCACCTACGACACCTATAATCTTCACGAAGGCAAGTGGTTTTACAACGATAATGTTGATGTAAGAAATAAAGACTAATGAAAAAACTAATATTGGGTATTATCGCGTCGGCTGCATTGTCGGGATGCGGAAATACAGTAAAAAATGAATCATCAGATATGGAAATGAATTTCAAATACGACGTGGAGAAATTCTACGATCTTCAGATATTGCGTTATCAGGTGCCTGAATTCGAGA
>DCIP01000094.1 GCA_002317115.1 Candidatus Scybalocola fimicaballi | reverse complement strand
CATTCTAAAAAAGTCGTTATTTTTGTAGGAAAGTAATGAAATTCATAAATTAGAAAAATTATGGCTGATACACTTGATTGGTCAAATTTGGGATTTGGCTATAGAAAGACAGATTATAATGTTCGTTGCTATTGGAGAGATGGCAAATGGGGCGAGATCGAGGTTAGCTCAGAGGAGACATTGAACATCCACATGGCTGCTACTTGCCTACACTACGGACAGGAGGCATTCGAAGGTTTGAAGGCTTACAGATGCAAAGACGGTAAGATCCGCGTCTTCCGCCCACAGGCAAACGCAGAGCGTCTTCAGCACACTTGCCAGGGTATTTTGATGCCTGAGCTTCCTACTGAGAAGTTCATCGAGATGGTGAAGAAGGTTGTTAAGCTTAACGAGCGTTTCATTCCACCTTACGAGAGTGGTGCTTCATTGTATATCCGTCCTTTGTTTATCGGTATCGGTGCACAGGTAGGTGTTCGCCCTTCTACTGAATACCTATGTATGATGTTCGTAACTCCAGTAGGTCCATACTTCAAGGGTGGTTTCGCTACAACTCCATACGTCGTTACTCGTAAGTACGACCGTTCAGCTCCTCTTGGAACAGGTATCTACAAGGTAGGTGGTAACTACGCTGCCAGCCTTTTGGCTAACAAGAGTGCTCACGATCTTGGTTACTCTTGTGAGTTCTACCTTGACGCTAAGGAGAAGAAATATATCGACGAGGCTGGTGCAGCTAACTTCTTCGGAATCAAGAACAATACATATATCACTCCAAAGTCGACTTCAATCCTTCCTTCTATCACAAACAACAGTTTGATGCAGATCGCAAAGGATCTTGGTTTGAAGGTTGAGCAGAGAGCAATTCCTATCGAGGAGCTTGAGACAATGGAGGAGGCTGGTGCATGTGGTACAGCTGCCGTAATCAGCCCTATCTCACGCATTGATGATCCAGACGCTGGCAAGAGCTACGTCATCGCTAAGAACGGCACACCTGGACCAATCAGCGAGAAGCTTTACAAGACTATCCGTGGTATCCAGTACGGAGAGATCGAGGACAAGCACGGTTGGGTAATGATCGTTGAGTAAGATTAATAATACAGACAATAAAAAGCCTTAAAGCAAATGCTTTAAGGCTTTTTCATTGTTTACCATTTTCATCAAGCTCCTGGCTTCTTACTCTTCAAAATCTTGATGTAGAAATATATCGTGATGGCTGCAATTGGCACCTGTACCAAAAGCAACATTGTCAAAGCTTCTCCACTCATATTTTAATCCTCCTCGTATCTAATTTGGTTATCTTTATTCTTCTTGTCGACGAAGTATATCATCACACAAAGTGCCACTAAGCAAAGCAGTAGCGAGATACGTGTGATGTCGACATACATGACATCGTTGATGACTGTGCCCTTGCTGAGAGCCGTGCCCTGCTCTACTCGATCTCCCATCTTCACCACTGGCACTGTGCCCTCCGGCAACGAAACCGTCTTGACACTCTCTCCAAGATTGATGTCGACGGAATTGCCTGTCACTCCAGTCACCTCGCCAACATAATCCGAATAGTAATAGTCTGCCCACCACGACGAGTTGGCTCCGATTCCCTTGTGGGTCAACTCTCCTATAATCGAAGAATTGTCGACTTCCCAACCAGACAATGAGATCTTGCTCCAGTCGTCATTGACTGGTTTGATCACGGATGTCACAAACACTAAGATCATCATCACAGGTGTGACATATCTTAGGATATATTTGAAGATGATCGGAAGATGTACCTCAGCTCCATAGTGGATAATACGCCAGCCTTTATCTATTCCCATCACCCATGAGAACATCACCGTCTCCACCATTCCAAAGAAGAATAGCGCGAATGTGCCAGCCCAGAAGTCGTACTGGTCAAACACTCCTTTGTCGAAGAACAATACCGTCGGCAACGCAAGGAAGAACAAGATCACTCCGTATATCCACGACGCTTTCTTCTGTGTCCACTTGTAGCTGTCGGTGAAGAAAGAGACCAATGGCGTTGAAATGGCAAGCGACGACGTCACTGCCGAGAAGAATAGCAAACCAAAGAATGCCAATCCAGCCAACGCCGACAACACTGGTCCCCACTGGGCAAACAAGTATGGCAACGTCTTGAATCCAAGACTAAATCCACCAGACTGTGTCATCTCAAGCACAGCAGGCACGCCAAAATATCCGACTGCGATTGGGAAAATAATCGCGCTTCCAAGCACAACCTCCGTAAACTCATTTGTGAAGCCTGCAGTAAGCGAGTTCAACACAATATCATCATGTTTCTTTATATACGACGCATAACACTGAATACATCCCATTCCAAGCGACATAGTGAAGAACACCTGTCCACCAGCGGCAAGCCAAACCTTTGGATTGGCAAGAGAATCAAACTGTGGAGTCCACAGATAGTTGAATCCATCCATGCTGCCGAACGTCGCCCCCGCGTCGCCTTTATCAAGAGTGTAGGCTCTGACCACAAGGAAGATTCCGAAAAGCAAAAGCATAGGCATTGCCACCTTTGCCACACGCTCAATACCGTCTTTGATACCTTTGGCAAGAATCCAAATGTTGAAGACAATACATAAGATGAAGCATATCAAAGTGTCGTGAGGAAGGAACGACGTCGAAACATTAAGATCAAGGTATTTGCCGAAAAAAGCGGCCACCTCATTTTCGGTCATTCCCATGAATGTTCCGCAGACAGAATGAAGAGCGTACGAAAGCGTCCAGCTCTCAATGTAGACGTAATAGGCGCAGATAAGTGTACTGCAGAAAATTCCCATCGATCCGAAATATTTCCATATAGGATGACGGTGCGCCGACTGAAGAATCATAGGTGGTGAGTGATGTCCAGACATTCCACCCAGTTTTCCTGTGCTCCACTCTATAAAAAGGAGAGGCAAGCCAAGGAGGAAGAATGATACAAGATAAGGTATGATAAACGCGCCACCTCCATTGTTTACCGCCTGAATAGGGAAACGCAAAAAATTGCCTAAGCCGACGGCATTTCCTGCCATTGCCAGAATCAGTCCAATTCGTGATCCCCACGCTTGAGTCTGCTGTTGCTCCATTATTTCTTTTTCTTTGTTATTTCTCTAAAACTTTGTTTGCCACAAAAATAATGCTTTTGTTTCTATAAAAAAACAATGATTATATTTCAATATGATACAAACATTGCTTATTTTTGGAAATTAGTCAATGAGTAAAACTGGAAAGCCATGAAGATGTATGATATTATACTCAAAACAATTACTATTATTTCACTGACATTGAGTGTTGTTTCTTGTCAGAAAAATCCTACGCTAACAATCCACGGAAAAATCCCTGCCATAGCAGGAAAAGTGGTGTATATAGACAGTATAACATCCTCAAAACCAGTTTGCACAGACTCGGCAGTGGTGAAAGAAGACGGTAGTTTCGAGATAAAGCGTAACGCAGTGTCAAGAATGACGTTCTTCCAACTTAGATCAGACTCATTGTTTGCGATGTTCTGCGCGGACTCTACGGAGAATATCAAATTTCACGCATCATCCCATGGCGAACTTTCAATCACAGGAGACGACGAAGCGGCACAAGTCTGCAAGTTGAGCCAACATGTGAGAGCCACAAACAAGTATATCAGCACACTGATGCTTATGGGCGACAAATGTCCGAAGAAGCAGATGAAGAAACTTATCTACTCGCGTGTGATGCAATACAGAACAATAGCCGATTCATTAATGAAAGCTAACCCAGTCGCACCAGTGGCATATTATGCGATGAACGTCAAGTTGATCTACGGCATCGAGCCCTATGATTTCAACGACAAAGACGACCGACGTCTGCTTGCAATCGTCACCAACGGATGGAACATGATCCGTCCTAACAACGTGTATTCTAACCAATTGCTTACAAAGTTAACAGAAAAGGGCTCCAACGGCAAAGTGGGAGATGGCTTGTTGTACTCAGAGAAAGCCTCGTATGTCGACTTGTGTCTTCCCGATGCAAACGAAGACATCGTCAGCCTTAACTGTATAAGGAATAAGAATTTGATTCTTCTTTTCTGGAATCTAAGAAATATGGATCCCGTAGTGTTGGAAAACCTGAAGTCGTATTATAAGGAGACTCCGGATTTGGAGATCTACCACGTCAGTTTCGACGAGGATAAAGAGGCATTCAAAGAAGCTGCCGAGCAGTGTCCGTGGATATGCGTGAACGACCTGCAGGGAAAAAGTGTTGTGACGTATAATCTCGACGTCATCCCATCGGTATTCCTATTCAACAAGAACGGAACCATCGTAGGAAAGAACATTCCGTTTATCGGATACAAGTTTTAAAAGCTAAATAATTTTGCATTCCGCATTTATAATTTCGAATTTCCTTTGTGCCCAAGACGGGACTCGAACCTGCACAGCCTTACGGCCACTGCCACCTGAAAGCAGCGCGTCTACCATTTCGCCACTTGGGCTTTTTGAGTAGGGATATCCTACCTTCAAAAACAATACGAAGTTCGCAAGATTTTAGGAAATATGCAAAGCATTTGTCCAAAATCATTTAATAATCTGAGCAGAGTTTCTTTTATGCTACTCTGCTCTCATTTTATCTAAATAAATTGTCTACTTTTGCACCACTATAACAACTTTCAGATGAAGATTGCGTTCGATGGCAAAAGAGCCGTAAAAAATGGTACAGGACTCGGCAACTACAGCCGATATGTGTTGGAATCACTGTGCAAACATGCTGATGCCGACGATAAATTCGTCGTCTATTCTCCAAAAGGAAGGATGAACGCATGGATGCAAAGAATTATGGACACCTTCGCTCCACAGATCCGTCTTGTCATCAAAGACTCTGTTTTCGCAAGTGTGTGGCGCTCTTTCGGCGTCACTCAGGATGCCGAGCGCGACGGTGCTGAAATCTTCCACGGGCTCAGCAATGAGTTGCCTCTCAACATTGCCAAGAGCAAGATGAAGAGTGTGGTGACGATCCACGACCTCATCTTCCGCAAGATGCCAGAATGCTACAAATTCATCGACCGCAAAATCTACGATTATAAATTCCGTAAAGCAGCTGAGAATAGCGACGTGGTGATCGCCGTGAGCGAGCGAACAAAGAAGGATATCGTGGAGTTGTATAATATTGATCCAGCAAAAATTAAGGTTGTGTATCAAGGTTGCGACGCTCAGTTTGCGAAGGAGATAAGTGAAGACGAGAAGGCTCGCGTCGCAAAGAAATATAACCTGCCAAAGAGATATATTCTCAACGTTGGAAGCATCGAGACTCGCAAGAATGCGTTGCAGATAGTCAGAGCATTGAAAGATATTGATGAGGCTATCTCACTTGTGATTGTAGGCCGACGCACAAAATATGCAGCCAAGATTGATGAGTATGTGAAGAATAATAAGTTAGACGCGAGGATAACAATCATCTCGGGCATTGATTTCAAAGACCTTCCTGCTGTATATTCACAAGCGGAGGTATTCGTCTACCCTTCTTTCTACGAAGGATTTGGAATTCCGATTGTTGAGGCTTTGAACGCAGGGGTTCCCGTCGTCGCAGCCACAGGATCATGCTTGGAAGAGGCTGGTGGAGCATCATCAATCTACGTCGATCCTACGAATGACAAAGAGATGTCCGACGCTATCAATCGCGTCCTAACTGATTCTGATTTGAGAACGAAGATGATTGCCGACGGAAAAGAGTATGCTATGAGATTTTCCGAAGAGCAATGTGCGAGGGAGATCAGGGAGATTTATGAAATGCTGAATGCGAAATGCTAAATTATAAATAAGGGGCGAACCTTTCGGTTCACCCCTTAATTATTAACTGTTAATCGTTAATTATCAATTGAAAGTAACGCTACCGTCGTGGATGTTGTAGTAAGCGCCAACGATCTTAGTCTTACCAGACT
>DCIP01000074.1 GCA_002317115.1 Candidatus Scybalocola fimicaballi | reverse complement strand
ATTTCTGCATCGATGTCAAAATATCCGTGAGCAATTTTGTCTCTCATGCCTTTCACTTCTTGCCATGGAATTTCAGAACGTAGTGGGAGTAGTTTTCTGTCGGTTATTTTGTCGACGTTTTTGAAACCTTCTCCTATTGCCTCGATTAACATACTTGAAGCAGCTAAATCCTTATTGCCTTCTGGTGACAATAAGAAGTCGTTGAAACTTTGTTTGTCGGCATTCCATTCTTGCAGTTGTATTATTGCCTGACGAATCTGTTTCAAAATAGCGATAGTCTTTCTTTTATCCGAAGACGTATAATCCATCTTTTTCAATCTCTTCTTTTAGGTACGGATTCATATTTGAGTGATTGCGTATCACGTCCACTTTACATCCTAACAATGTTTCAAGATATGTGGTGAGACCTACAAGTTTTAATATTCTAGGTGGCATATCTACGCATACGTCTATATCACTACCGTCTTTGTGCTCATTGCGAGCAACTGAACCAAACAAACGCATTGACGACACACCAAATAGAGAACGCATGTCGTCAGCGTGGGTCGCCAAAGCATCTATGTATTCTTTTCTTGATTTCATATCGTATCGTTTTGCTCGTTATTTTTTTGCGAAAATATGAATTTGTATAATAAAAAGCAAGTTAGTATGCAATACAATTAAGAGTATAGTGTTGAAAATCCATAGTGAAAGTAGAAACATTTTCAAAACTCAAATGTTTTTTGTAGTTTTGCACATATTTTTAGAAAATTCAAGAATTAAGATATGAAAGTAGCACTTGTTACAGGTGGTTCGAGAGGTATCGGTAGAGCTTGCTCAATCAAGTTGGCAGAGCAGGGTTACTACGTGCTAATCAACTATCAATCAAATGAAGCCGAAGCTCTTAACACTTTGGCTATGGTTAGAGAAAAGGGTAGCGACGGTGAGATTATCAAGTTCAACGTGGCTGATTGCGAGGCAACAGAATCGGCAATCACTGCTTGGCAGGAGGCTCACAAGGATGAGTATATTGAGGTGTTGGTCAACAACGCTGGTGTCCGCCGCGACCAGATCATGGTGTTCATGACTAACGAGGATTGGAGAAACGTTATCGACATCACAGTCAACGGTTTCCTTTACGTCACTCGTGCTCTTCTTCAGCCAATGGTTAGAAAGAAATTCGGACGCATCGTCAATATGGTCTCTCTATCTGGTTTGAAGGGACTTCCTGGCCAGACTAACTATTCGTTGGCTAAGGGTGGTATCATCGCTGCAACTAAGGCTTTGGCTCAGGAGGTTGCAAAGAAGAACGTCACTGTCAACGCTGTTGCTCCTGGTTTCATCCGTACAGATATGACTAAGGATTTGGATGAGGCTGAGTTGAAGAAGCAGATCCCAGCTAACCGTTTCGGTGAGCCAGAGGAGGTTGCCGCTGTAGTTGGTTTCTTGTGTACTAAGGAGGCTGCTTACGTTACAGGTCAGACAATCTCTGTCAACGGTGGTCTTTACACATAATCAGATTTTTCAAACGATTCTATATTTGGGCAGACGAACGATCTGCCCTTTTTTATGATGGGTAAAAAGAGGATTGCAAAGGGCGGAACGCCCTTGCCTTCCATTCAAACGCGAGCCCGTAAGGGCGAGCGTAAAGAAAACCACAGAGGCACAGTGTACTCGGAGAAAAACTTTGTTTTTTGTGGAGAGTAAAAGAGATTGTAAACCATTAATAATTAATTATGGCCGACTGGAATGGCAAGACGCGTGGAGGATCGTTCGGATACGGATTCTTCATATTTCTAATCAAACATTTAGGATTGAACGCAGCGTATGCGTTCCTGTTTATCGTCGTGCCTTATTTCGTGCCGTTTGCCCCTAAAGCCACAGCCGCAAGCTGGAAGTATTGGCGTAAGATTCATAAGAAATCGTTTTTTGTGGCAATCGGAAAGATTTTCCAGCATTACTATCGTTTCGGTCAGGTGATAATAGATAAAATCGCAGCGTCGTCGGGCTTGGAAAAAGAATTTTCTTTCTCGTTCGACGGAATGGATTGTCTCGTCGACCATTTGAAGACGGGGGAGAAGGGAGCCGTGATGATTGGAGCCCATGTCGGAAACTGGGAGGTGAGCCGAGTGTTTATGAAGGAATACGGTACAAAACTCAATGTTGTGATGCTCGACGGTGAGTATCAGAAGATTAAGGATAAATTAGAGGCGACGATGGGTTCAAACTCATTCGGAGTCATCCCCGTCTCAACGGAAAATATCGACCACATTTTCAAAATTCAATCTGCTTTGGCATCGAATGAAGTTGTGTGCTTTCAGGGTGATCGATTTATAAGAAAAGAGGATGCGAAGACGGTGCAGTTTCTTGGATATGATGCACCATTCCCTCCTGGTCCACACCAGATCGCCACAATGACTGGAGCTGACACGTTCTACTTTTTTGTTGTCAGAGAGTCTGGCAAGAGATACCGCTTCATCTGCCGTAAAGCTGAGGCTGCGGCAAAGGAGACGGACAGAAAGATTAAAGTATCCGCGTCGATGCAGGAATACATAGAATTTTTGGAACCCATTGTCCGCCAATATCCAGAGCAATGGTTTAATTATTATGATTTTTGGAAAGAATAAAGAATGGGCAGGTTTAATCCTGCCCATTCTTTATTCTCTAAGCTCTTAACTATTTCACATAAACATTTTCAATCTCCACCACATATATTGTGTGGAATCCACCACCAGGTTCAGGTCTGTAATTTTGTTTGCAGATTTCCTTATCCAAGAAAGCAGACTCTGTCATCTCAGTCTTAAATAGTTTGCGACAATCAAGCACCATACGTGCCTCGTCGAATGTTGTAGTGTTGGATTCCAATGCGATAGGAGTCAAACCAGCCTCTTTTACTTTGTCTCCATCTCTACCAGACTTTGTTCCGCAAATCTGCAAAGCCTGTCTGTATTTCTCGTCGAAGAAAGATAGAGTAAGACGGTCGTTAGCCTCGATGAATTCGTGAGTATAACGCTCAGGACGGACGAAGATAAATGCGACGTTCTTTCCCCATAGATGTCCGAATCCACCCCAAGAGGCAGTCATAGTGTTGTATTTTGATGTGTCTCCACTTGTGATTAGCATCCACTGTTTGCCGATCAAGTCAAATTCATCTTCTGCACCCAAAACTGACAATTCTTTCTTTTGTAGAGTGCCGTCGCCTTCAAGCACATTTTCCTCGACTTTCTTTTGCTCTGCGCAGCTTAATGTCATGCCGACAAGACTAACCGAAACAAATGCTTTAATGCAATTTCTAAATAATCTATTCATAATATTTTATATTTGGATGCAAAAATATATAAATAAGTCAAAAGACAAAAAAGTAGAGACGGGGACATGCCTCGTCTCTACGAATGATTCTATATTGCCGAAGTATACAAATCTGTTGGCTTGTACCGACAATTACGAATTATGAATTAAGAATTACGAATTCAGCATTATCTCTTATCCACGTTTCCTTCGTAGTAGTTGATGAATGCGTGAGTCACCAAACGATTTCCTCCAGGAGTAGGGTAGTCGCCAGAGAAATACCAGTCGCCACTATGGTTTAGACAAGCGACGTGAAGGTTTTCAAGTGACTGATATACAATCTCTACTGGTGTCTTGACATCTTTTGGAGTAAGCAATTCTGCAATCTCTGCTGAGATTTCATCGTCGGAGAATGGAGAGTAGATATCCTTAACATAGTTGACATACTCCTCTTTCTTCTTGCCCACCTGAGCCTTGCTCTTCTTGTAAACTTCCTCGATGACGTTTTCCATACCTCTCTTCTTAAGAAGCGAGATGGCTGCCTTGAATGCGATAAACTCACTCATTCGGCTCATGTCGATACCGTAGCAGTCTGGGAAACGAACCTGTGGAGATGACGATACGATGACGATCTTCTTTGGCTCAAGACGGTTAAGAATCTTGATGATACTCTGCTTCAAAGTTGTACCTCTAACGATTGAGTCGTCGATCACTACAAGGTTGTCTGTCTTTGGGTGGATAGATCCGTAAGTGATATCGTAGACGT
>DCIP01000006.1 GCA_002317115.1 Candidatus Scybalocola fimicaballi | reverse complement strand
GTGTGGCGACGTTGGCTTTGGAGAACCACTACAAGAATACGAATGGACGTATCTCCGTCTACGATAATTTCGGTAGACATAAGATCAACGACGGTTATGCAGAGGGAGCAAAACCGCAGACTCGATTCTTCAGATCCAAGGATGCTTTGATTGGAGTGTCGATGTATCAGAGTGCTGAGACAGAAGACGGCTCTCGCTTCACATTAGGTTTCGACTACCAGAATATCTATGGCGACGCATATTATACAGACCGTGAGACTGACGAAATCTTAGAGACTAAGAACAAGCAGAGTGCGGAGGTAAGAAACCATGAGTTTGCTGGCTACGCGGATTTCCGTCAGGATATCAAGAAAGTGACTCTTGATGCCGGACTAAGAGTGGACCACCACTCTGTAACCGGACTTGAGATGGTTCCACAGTTCGGAGTTGTTTACCGTCCCGTCGCAACTGGTGAGGTTAAGGCAATGGCAAGCAAAGGATTCCGTAATCCGACAATGAAGGATATGTACCTATATCCACCTTCAAACGAGGAACTAAAGGCAGAGAGATTGTGGAACTACGAGCTATCATGGAACCAGAGATTGAACTGTGGAAAATACACTGCCACAGATTCAGTCAAGTATCATGATGAGGTAGTTGCTGTGGAGGTTGAGAAATACAACCACGCAATCACTTACGGCGTCAACCTATTCTATATGAAGGCTGACAATATGATCCAGACAATCAACAAGAAGAACGTCAACACAGGCGAGTTGGAAAACTGGGGTGCTGAGGCTGAGATCACTTGGCGAATCAAAGAGCACTGGGGCATCAGCACCAACCACTCTTGGCTACACCAGGAGAACAAACTTGTGTCGGTGCCAACCTACAAAGGCTATCTCGGCGTCGACTGGCACTCTTGCAACCACAAATGGATCGCGTCTCTTGGATTGCAGCAACTTGCTGGACTCTACACTGGCGTCGGCAAGGATGAGCAGAAAGAGAACGTCACTTTGCTAAATGCCACTTTGAAATATAAGATCAACGATATCATCTCCGTTTGGGCTAAGGGAGAAAACCTACTTGCTCAGGAATACGAGGTTATCGCAGGCTACCCAATGCCGAAGGCAACAGCAATGGGAGGAATAAAACTAAGTTTCTAAAATTAGAAATGAATTAAACATACGATACGGAATGTGGCGATTGCTACATTCCGTATTTTTTATTTTGTCGAAAAACCAAAAACTTATATATTTGCAACTGATAAAATATTATTACTTATATAGGATTTTCTATGTTAAATTACAATATATTATCAGTTGACGAATTGAATCCATACGATGTCTTAATGCAAATTGCGGAAAGAGTAAAAAATAGAAGGTTGGAGCTCAACATGACGCAAGAAGCATTAAGCATAAAGGCAGGATTAAAATTGCCAACGTACAGAAGGTTTGAAAGAACGGGCGAGATTTCATTGCGTGGTTTGCTTCAAATAGCATTTGCGATGAATATGTTGTCTGATTTTGATGCTTTGTTTGCTCAAAAACAATATTTGACATTAGAAGATGTAATGGCGGATAAATTGCCGATTAGAAAGAGGGGAAGTAAAAAATCGCTATGACCTACAAAGATGCATTTGAACTAGCACTTTTCAACTCCGGCGTCAGAATTGAAGACGTCGGAGATCTTGATAATCTTGAGCAGAAACTCGTCGACAACCATAAGAATTTCAAAGTCAAACTTGGCTTGCCGGAGATTGACGATTATCTGCGAGAGACTGTCGAGGAGGATGCGGTGTGTTCGGATTTCAAGGAGGATATAATAAGAAAGGCTCTTTCGCTTGGGTATTATCCCATGTCGATGGAGAAGATGGTGATGACGGAGGAGGAACTGATGGCGTATGCTGATCGACTTTCCAATGTGAAGAAGACGAAGAGGGGAATGTATGCGTGGCGATACTACATGACCATCCGCCACCATGCGAAAAAGATGATTGTCGACTTTAAGGAATTCACATTCCCCAAGAAGACGCGGAGATACGTGCGTCAACAGTTTGCCGACTATACGTTGTCCTTCAATAAGAATTTTGATTTATGCGCTCAGACTCTCATATCCCAATATGATGAGACGTGGGTTGTACCCCCATTGTTAGACGTGTTGAGGACCATACATGATAATCCCGACGACGAGGTCAGCGTGGATAGTGTGGAGCTATGGAATAGGGAAGGAGAGTTGGTGGCAGGAGAATTAGGATTCATCACCCACAACGCCTACGCCAGTTTGTGTGGCTTCCATATTGAGGACAACAGCGGCACAGTGCAGATGGCAGCGTTAGGCACATGGCTCAAAGAGAACGGTTTTGCCTATTGGGATCTTGGAATGGAGATGGCGTACAAATACGTCTACGGAGCAATTTGTTGTGGCAGACGAGCGCAGAAAGAGTATTACAACAGATTAGCATCGACACGAATCTCCTTGCCAAAGGAAGAGTTTAGAATTGGAGATTTGATCAAATAAATTATATTTATTTTTCCTTCGCAAACATCAAATCCAATTCGCTCTGTGGAAACGGACATGGCTCTTGAAGCATCTTGGCTTTGTAGAATTGGTCGCAGGCTCTCTCCACTGAAGCCTCCTCAAAACAGTTGAAAAGAGTCTCTTTCAAGTCGTCAAGATGAGCGGCGTCGGCATCAGAGAATTTGCCACACTCTTTGTAGCTCACGTTCTTTGCCGGGCGGATATCGTGGTAGTAGTACGACCATACTAAGAATCGCATACACACGTCGGGAGTCATTATTATTTCTTGCATTATCGTCTGAATTTATATTAGATTTGGCCCAATTGACTTTTTTAGGTATTTATATACGAATTGTACAAACATGCTTATTTTTCATACGCTCGCCCTACGGGCTCGCGTTTATGGGAGGTTAGGGCGTTCCGCCCTTAACAATCCTCATTTTTTGGACAACTGCTATAATCTCCTTTTT
>DCIP01000169.1 GCA_002317115.1 Candidatus Scybalocola fimicaballi | reverse complement strand
AGGCTTCCAATGAAGAGATCAAAAAGGCATACCGTGCTTTGGTAAAGGAATACCATCCCGACAAATACTCCGCTTTGGACAACGAAGCCATCCGTCAGGCTACAGAGACCATGAAGCAGATCAATGTGGCGTGGGATGTGGTAAAGTTGGCGAGGGGAATCAAATAAATGCGAAATTAAAAATGCGAAATTCGAAATGAACGCCAATTCCGCATTTCACATTCAGCATTTAGCATTTTTATTTTCCTCCCATCAAATACCAGCTTGATTTGTCGGCATGACATCGCTTGTCTTTGAATTTATATTCAAGGATGATTTCATGTGTGGAGAAAGGCGACGCGAAATCTCCATGCACCACTAAATCAAAACTGTATCCGAGGTAGAGATGCTCACCAAGCCCCACTCCTGCATTGATAATCAGATCTGTAGAGCCTCCACCCACCAAACTATGCCTGCAACTGATGCCTCCAGCCCACGCGTCGACTTCTTTATTCTTTGCTTTGATAAGTGCGACGTGTATCTCTCCCTGCAAACGATCGGAATCATACAACTGAGCCATTCCTCCTGCGTATAAATGGAGTCTTCTTAATGTGGGGCGACGGTAGGATCCATAAAGATAAAAAGCATTGACAGTGATTCGTCGATCCTGACGCGTCAACCAATCCTCCATATTCTTTGCCGCTATGCCGACGGTGGTCTCACCATCCTCAGTCCCGACAATTCGTCGTTTATGAATCCACTCCATACCAAAACTGAAATTAGGATTCACCTCATTGCCATCATACAAAGACGCGTCATCCATGTCGTCGGCTGAAATCTTCGCCACATCCTTTTGCTGGACTACTGTGCCTCCTTCCAAACCAAGATTGACTCTGTCGTTATCGGAGCCAAGACTGAATATATAATTGCCATCAATCTTTACCGTTGAGGTATACCCTGCCCTATCCACCTGCATCTTTCCACCAAACAACGATCTCAATTTCGGTTTATATCTGCTGAAACTACCCCAGAACGAAAGTGGTTGACCATCATAACCAATCTGTTGCATTCTGCCAAGCAGAGAAGCATGCGTCATCGGCACAAGGTATGATGGAGAAAACGGAGACCTGTCGGTCCAGAAATGAAGGGCATTGGCATCCGTCTGAGCGGAAGCATTAACTGTGAATAGCGAATAAATAAAGATGACGAACCATCTCTTTCCGATTTTTTTGCAACTGTTAAATATCATATTTTTATTTTTAAGTTTCATTTATTGAAAATAGCACTAATGCTGTGAACATCATGCTTAGATTTAGCACTGAAAGTGCGATATCTCACAGCCCAGGGTAAAGCGAAGCGACACCCTGGGTCAGCAATAAGATTTAGAGATTCGCCCTGAAAGGGCAGAATCCTAATCTGAGAACAAATATCGTTCATCATATTGAATGCCATACGATTGAAGATATTTCAAATATTCCTCATTAAAAGATTGAGCCTTGTGATGATGTTGTTGACTCTCTATATATTTAATTGTTCTATCAACAACCGACTGACTTACAGAAAAAGCTCCATAACCACCTTGCCATGCAAAATTTGAATAATACGAATCAATTGTTTTTATCCAACGACTACTATTATTTTTTACTTTCTCAACAACTTTAGGAATTGATACATCTTTGGATAATAAAAATAGGATATGGATATGATTTCCAATACCACCTACACGTATCACACTACATCCTATCACGTTAATCATCTTTCCTATATAGGAAAATACATTTTCCAAATCATTGTCTCTAATCTCCGGACTTGTAGTTTTAATGTGGAAAATCAAATGAATGTAAATTTTACATAACGATTGTGCCATTTTTATATGATTTTGGGCTTTCAGCCCGTTATTAATAATAATTATTTACCCCAGGGTGTCGCTTCGCTTGCCCTGGGCTATGAGATAATGCACTTTCAGTGCAAGACATCCTCACCCCGCTACCGTCACATATCCATAATGTTTTTGTCCGATTTTATCCGTCACAATATAATAATATGTGTCGGGAGTGATTTTTCCATTAGGGAGTACGCCATTCCAACCATCATTTCCTTGGTAGAGCATGATGCCATGTCTATCTTTGATCTCCACATGATAGCCCTTCATAAAATGGTCGTTGATCATATCTCCGTTTGGAGTAAACGTATTTGGAATTTCAAATTCTGTCTCGACGGTTGTATGCAGACGCAATTTGCATCCGTCTTTAGTTTCAACTACCGCGATTGCTGAAAATACCATAGCCTCATCTGCATTGAATGTATGCGTGAATGATTGTTGCGACGACGTTTCTCCATCACTTGTCATCCAGATGTAGGTGCATTCACTCAAGTCATCATCACTTTCCAATGACAAACTGACATCAGAATCCCCACGTCGGATCTTAGCAGGTGTGGCTGAAACTATGACATTCGGCACAGGCAATTCTTCTATCTGAAAATCAATTCGCTTCTGACAACCATAACCGTCTCTGCCAATTACATATCCGTTGCCTGGCTCTGAAAATGTGCATTCATCTCCGTGAATTCCATTATCTGGGACAGACGCACGTCCGTGCGTCTCTACTCCACTCCATTCATATACATCTGCACCACTGACTCCTATCGTAATGCTCTCCCCTGGACAGATTTTAAAATTTCCCGTCATCATCATATCCGGAATATCATTGAATATCAGTTGCGTAGACGTTTCTGCCGTGCAGCCATATTCATTTGTTGCGACGACGGTATATTCTCCACTCTGCATTGCTTTAATCTCACTACCAGCCTCAGCAGTGTTCCATTCGTAGGTGCATTTTGAGTCGGAGATAGCAGTCAACTTTGCATACTGCTTGTTGCAAACGGGATGTTCAGCACCTGCGATCTCTACTGTTGGCAAACTTCTCTGATGAATCACAAACTGTTTTTGTCCGCCACATCCGTTTTTATTCACCACAGAAACAGAATATTTACCTCCTTTTGCAAACTCACATTCGGTCAAAGTGGACAATGTATCTCCACTACTTTCTTCAATCCACACCGATTTAGCGACGTCGGTTTGATGCAAAACAACTCTTGCCACATCATCTGAATTATCACAGATGTCGAAATCTCCGTCGAGAAATATCTCTTCTGCGCCATATTTGTCAATCGTCAGTTCCACACTATTGCTCACACATCCGTTCACATCTTTTGCCACAACCGACAATGTTTCTGCATCTCTTGTATATACCAAGGGTTGCCTCATGCCGTTACTCCAATCAAAATCAACCAGCTGAGATCCGGATTTCTGCAACACCATCAGCTCTGCCACTTCTCCGTCGCATATACGAGTGTTTCCAACCACATCAATCAAAGGTTTCGGCAATACTCTCACATTAAAGAATGTCTTGCTACATGCTCCGTTATTGAAGCAAACAGAGACGCTATACATACGGCTCTCCTTAGCATAAATCTGTGGATTTCTTCGTCCGTCGTCCCATATATAATAATCTCCACCCGACGCTATCATAAGCACACTATCTCCTTCACATATAGCTATTTCGCCTCCCATATCGCCATTGATAAAGGGAACGGGGACATCCATCTCCACCACATCCTTGTACGCCACATTCTTGCAACCGACACTGTCCATGCCTGTCACTTTGTAGCGTCCTCCAGCTGTGATCTCAATAGAAGGTACTGTACTTTCTCCCGTTCCCCACCAATAGGTTTTGCCTCCAAATGCTCTCAAAATTGCCGATTCTCCACGTCGCAACGTATCAGCTCCATCAATAACAATCTTTGGCAAATTGGTTTCTTTAACTATAATTGTATCTCTACCCTCACATCCAAACTCACTTTTTGCCACCACTGAATATTCACCTCCTGAATAAACCGTGATATTTTCGCCTGATTTTCCATTATTCCATTGTATATAACGGGCAGGTTTGAAACCTGCCCCTACGGACAAGAGGTCATCCATACCACAAACGGCAGTCAATTTAACGGAATCACCTTCGCACATCTGTGTGTTTCCAGCAATCATCAAACGTGGATTAGGATGAACATTTATCTTAAACCAAACAGTGTCTGAAGCTCCATTAGGGGACGTCGCAACAGCAAAATACATTCCAGATTCTTTATAAATAGAAGTCTTTCCTTCCCCACCATTACTCCATATAATATTATATGATGACGGTGCCAAAAGTGCAATCTCAGTGGAATCTCCTTCGCAAAACTCAAATTTTCCATCAACTGAGATTTCAACCTCAAGTTTTGGTTTCTCCGGCTCAACTACATCATCTTTGGAAGCCTCATCTTCATTTGGCTCCTCTGGTTCAGGACAACGCACCACCGAATGGTAAGACGTATCAGATTGGCAACCCATCTCATCATAACCTACTGCCCAAAATTCTCCGGGATCTTTAACCGACAAAGTTTTCCCGACACTACCGTCGCTCCAAACTATTTTTCGACACTCAATTCCATTAGCCACCAATTCAACTTCTCTATTCTCACAAACGACAGTATCACCTGAGATAGATAAAAATGGAGACAGAGACGCTTTGGCAAACACCGAGTCAACCGACGTACAGCCTAAAGAGTCCGTCGCCTCCACTACATAAAAACCTTCCGCATTAACGTATAATGAATTGTTTAGTCTTTCATTTTTCCAATTAATTGTGACACCATCTTCATGATTCACAACAAGTTTCACGGAGTCTCCCTTGCAGAACGATAACGTTTTTCCACCTTCAAAATTCAACTTCGGCAAAGAGACTCGTCTCACTTCAAATGTGGCAGTGTCCGACACGCAACCACCATTATATCCCACAACTGTATATTTTCCAGGACGATAAACATCAATCTGTTTGGCCGTATCACCCGTATTCCAATGCAAACGAGTGCAATAAGCGACGTCGACAGCAAGACTTGCACTATCTTCCATTCCACACAAATGAGTCTTACCATCAATCTTCAGTTCTGGCAAAGGAATCATCTCTACATTGACTTTTTTCGTTTCAGTCGGGCAACCTGCATCGTCATAGCCAACGACAATGTGATCGCCTTCAATATCTGTTGAGACTGAATTTTCAGTCAACATAACACCATCCCATTCAAAACGTATAGCATCACCCGAGTAGAAATCAACATTCACACTCTCCCGCTCACAAAAAGAAACTGAGTCTGGAGCAATCAACATCGGCCTTTTACGCTCAGTAATCATCATCTCGGCGTACGCTTTGCAGCCGAAACTATCAATTCCGACAACCTTCGCCAAACCAGCCGGAGCATAAAAGAATGGTGTGTCAACAGCATTATTATCCCAATAAAACTGTTGACAATCCCCATTCACTGATAAATAGGATAAAGAGTCAACACAAACTTCGGGGTTTCCCGAAATTTGAATTTTAGGACTATTCAGTACAATATGTTTCGATTTCGACGCCACACAGCCATGATCATCCGTAGCTGTGCATGTATATTCTCCCTCCATGTCGACGACGATGGATTTTCCGACGTTGCCATTATTCCATTCATACGACAATGCTATCTCAGACTGTGCAGTAAGCGTAGCAGTGCTATCCTTGCAAACCACATCAGAGGATTGGATTTCAAAATGTGGTAGTTCGTGGAACTTCACCTCTGCAGACGCAGTGCCTACGCAGCCAAAGGAATCTGTGGCAGTCACCTGGATGATTTCTGTTGGACGTGATATGTCGTGTCCAACAGAAATCATAGACAGCGTATCACCTGAACAATTCCACGAATATCTAACATTACCATCTTGAGCAGAGAAAGATACTTTAAGCGTCAAGCTATCACCAACACATGTCTCAAACTTATCCGCATAAATTGTTCCGACGGGAATTTCACGCACCACCGACTCAACCTTATGGTTAGAGCGGCAACCAGAGACACTATCTGTCACCACAACGGTAAACTCCTCAGCAGTAGAGAAAGAGAAAGTGGAATCAGCAGAACCGTCGGGCCACTTGAAAAAGCATTTTTTATCAGTCAACAGTGAAATCATACCTTCTGTCTCCGAACCACATGCTGGCTTGATCACATCAGTAATCACCGGTTTGACTGCCAATTCTACCTTCACTCTCGCCGTGTCGCTGCAACCGTTGGAATTAGTGCCAATGACAACAAACGTTCCAGAACTTGAAGCTTTATACTTATTACTATCCGATCCCAACTTCTTGCCCTGCTTACTCCACTGATAATGGTCAGCACCTTCCATAGTAAGCGTCACCAACGAATTTTCACAAAGATGTTTCAACGTATCGCCTTTAAGTTTTGGTGCAGGATTCACTTGCACAGAAAAATCCTTACGAGTCTCACAATTATGAGAGTTTGACACAACGACCTGATAATCACCACTCTTTTTCAAAACCACTGAAGAATCCGAATCAAGGACATTGCCATTAGCGTCTATCCAAGAATAGTTGTATTTAGTATTCGAGCGATTATCCACGTCGACCTGGATAACACCACCATCATTCTTACAAAACGCAAGATCGCCACTCAACGAAATCTCCGGATAAGGCAGAAACTCAACATCCGTGTAAGCCTCACTGATGCAGCCCGTCACAGGATCTTTCACCTGTGCACGGTACTGACCAGAATGGGAAATACTTATTGATTTAGACGTGATTCCATTGATAGAATCCGGGGAGATCCAAAAAAATTCAGAGCCCGAAGTAACAGTACAACTAATGGTCTCGACACTCCCTTCACAAGGAACAACCGATTCAAGAAAGATAGACGGACTCTGAATTTCATCTATGTGGAATTTTAATTCCTTACTTTTACAACCATTTGTGGTATAACCCACAACACTATAATTACCAGCCTTAGCCAAAGAATATTGGCTGTCGCCTGAACCGAAACTTAATCCCGATCCAAACCATTCAAAACGAGTCAGATCCTGACCCTCAGCAGAAAAAGCAGTTTGGTGGCCACTACAAATCTCATCCACAAGGTTTGGAATCACCACGTCGGCCACAGTATCAACAGTTGTGATGACAACCTCACTGAACGACTTACATCCATCAATTGTCTTAACGAGAGCACGATATCTACCCTCCTCCGTAACCGTAAGTCTTTTTTCATTAGAAAGCGTCACACCACCACGACTCCACTCGTATGACTCAATCTGCGACTCAGTCAAATAGTGGTCAGCGGAAATCTCAGTCTCCGTTGCACCCGGGCAAAACGCAGTGACTCCACCAAACTTTATATTAGCGCTCATTTTAGGGTGGATGGTAAAATGCAAAGTGTCTCGGCAAACAGTTTTGCCAATCGTCTTCGTACCAACCACATAATAATTACCACTTGCGATAAACGTTGCCGAATTGGAAGTCTCGCCACCCTGCCACTCGTAAGAATCCATATCAGAAGCGATTAGAGTAAGCGACTCGCCAAGACAAAGGCCATCATTGCCGGAAATAGAAGGTGTAGGCGACGGAATTACAGACGCATTCACTGATTTTGTGCAGCCGAAAGCAGTAGCATTCAACGTGTAGAGGCCAGAGACCTGAGTTGAGAAATTCTCATCCATTGAGACCACCTCACCATCCTTCACCCATGAAAAATCAGCTGGAATCTTACGTGTGCCCTGTCGCACCACAGCCTTCAAAGTGGCATCGTTGCCATTACAAAGTTGAGATTTACCCTCGTCGACACGGAGCGTCCATTTCGGTTCATCCTTGATCTGAATAGATTCAGTCACGACGGATCCATCTTTAAGTGTGATAATAGCGTCGATCGTCATGCCAGCGTAGATAGCCGAAATTGAATACGAGGAAGACGGGAGTTTATTCCCATTTTGTTGAAATTCAACACTCTTAACATCAGAATGATCATCCATCTGAAGTTTAGACACAGCATCGCCACAGATATAAAAAACACCCCCGTCGACATTTTGCCATGTATAAGCAAATGTAGACTGCGAAATAATCAATAGAAAAAATACTATGAACCTAATCACCATTTTCCTGACTAAATTTACATTCAAAAAAAAATAATTAAATACTGTTTGTAATCCGCTCCGAAACTTGCACTGTCATGTAATCCGGAACAAAAACGGTTGCAAAAGTAAACACTAAATTTGAAAATGCAAGAGAAAAACATAAAATTTAACGAAAAACATTGAAAAACACGAAAATAAAGATTTAACCACAGAGACGCAGAGCTCACAAGAGAAGTGTCATAGACGCTCCCAAAAATAAGGATTGCAAAGGACAGAACGTCCTTGCCCAACCTCCAACGCGAGCCCGCAAGGGCGAGCGCATATATAAACACAGATAATCAGAGATTTTAGAGAAAGACTTTGCTTCTTAATAAGAGAAAAAGATAGAAATCAGTCAACAGATGGAAAAGAAAACTGATTTTTGAAATTTCAGAAGCATAAAATCAGAAAACAGACAAAAAAAACACAACTTTCTTCAAAAAAATCACAAAAAGATTTGCAGATACAAAAATAAGCACTACCTTTGCATCGCAATTGAGAAACAAAGACACTCATAAAGCAATCGAGATGTAGCGCAGTCCGGTTAGCGCATCTGGTTTGGGACCAGAGGGTCGGGGGTTCGAATCCCTTCATCTCGACTCAAGGAGAACAGAAATGTTCTCCTTTTTTGTTTTAAGTAAAGTACAGATTAAATACCTGAAGAGAAAAACGCAAACAGACGGATACGTGAGCATAGCATATCGTCTAATGGAAACGCGTCTTTACAATATGTTTAACTCGCTGAGAATCCTAAATTCAGAAGGAAACTAAATTCACATACCGAATTTTGCAATTATACAAAACTACAAAAGAAGACGCGGGAAACGATATTTCCCACGTCTTCTTTTGTTTATTTTGGGGTCAACACATCCAATCTATGCCGAATCAACGAAATGTAAGCTTCTTTCAAATCATCACTAAGAAATGATTCTTTTATAATATTATCCCATATAGGCATTGCTTTTCTCATAGCTTCTATCATCTTAACAGTCACTTTTTCATCAATACCCATCGTTGTTGAGGCTTTTATAAAATCATTGTATTTCAAATTTGATTTCTTCCCAGCAAGAGGAATAGCAAGTTCTTCTCCATCCTTGGGATTAGCAATTGAAACATTCAACAGATCATAAGCAGGAGCTAACTGGTAATGATGCTTAGGACGATAAATCGAAAAATTTTTAAGATGCATATCATTATTTCCAGTCACAAACGAGAACAACAATATCTGCATAAAATTGACAATATCCAGTTTAGGAGTATCGCTAAATGCAGTTATCGTTTTGGCTATTTGTTCAGAAGAACCCTTGTATTTATACTCTGTCGGATGGCACGTGAGTTGGCACATATCCTCCATATCAATTTTTACTCCTTGTGCAGACCTGTCTATTCTTCTTGTAATGTATCCAAGACTTCCATCAGACAATCTAATCAAAGAGTGTGGCACAGTTTTAATACGTAAAGCCTCAGCCAATTTCATTGTCAAATCTTCATTCTCTGGCAACTGCGGATAACTATCTGTTTGAGGTTTAAAAATATAATCTCCCCATAACCCAACAATTGTTAATCTATTGCAACCATTATGTTTGCTAAGATTCAAAGACAATTTAGGCTGGACTCCAGTCAATGAAGTCTGAGCTTGTATAATTTTTGATGCAAGTGAATCCAAATCATCACGTCGATATTCTAAGACAGGCGGTTCTTTAACGCCAAAAAACTTCATAGAACAACTAGGATGAAAATCTCTTTCCCCATTGTATAATTCTTTATAACAGTACAAACACTTATTCATTAGACTCTGTATTTTCCGACACAACACTAACACTGCCTATACAATCCTTACAGCACAATAAAAGCAACGACATACGATCAAGCACACTTATATCTGTATTTCGTAGAGCGACGTCGAGAAGCCAACCTTCAGGTATCAATCCATCAAAAAACGGGAAAAGAACTGGGCTGAAGTATGGTTCTTTTCTAAGTGGCAATGTGAGACTAATAGCAACAGCGTATGGAGATGACAAATAATTTTCATCGTAACTAAAAACATACTCACCTCCATTTTCTGTTAGGATTCCTGCAAATATATCTTTTCTATAGATTTTTGCCCGTCTCATCATCAAAAGTATTTATAGGTGCTGCCACCAAAGAATAATTAAAAAGTTCAAGTAGCTGATTCACTTTGTCCATACGCAAAGTGGGTTTTCCCTGCTCCAAATCACGAATAAAGTTTAACCCCACGCCTGACTTCATTGCCAATTCTTCCTGCGTAAAACCATATTCTTTACGTAATTTTTTTACTGTAGATGAAAGCTGTGTTTTTGTCATAAAACATCAAATTATATCCTATCGGACGCAAAATTACAATATTTTCTTGAATTTATATCCTATCGGATGTATTTTTGCTCAAATTAACAATTTTATATTAGATCGGATATAATCAGTTCTACTCAAACTCGCATATTCTAACAAAATTCAAAATATCGGATAAAATCTTCAGAATCCATCATACTGACTATCAAACAAAAGAAGACGCAAAGATTCGCGTCTTCTTTATTAATCATTGATATTATGATAGCGGATAGACTACCAGCCAATCTTTATCATATCTATTTCTTTGCACGAACCGCACGAACGGGAAGACCTTTGCAACGGTCGATGTCGAAGTTAGATAGTATACCTAATTCTCGAAAATATAATAGTAGTGCGTTGTCTTCTAGTTCCAGGCTAATCGAAGACGACCAATAATAGCCTTCAATGAGCTCAGAATTCTCATTCATATTTCTACGAAAACCAGCAGCAGGAAAAAAAACCGATTTTCCATTTTTCCCTATGAATTTAGCTCCATATACTCCATTAAACTCTATCCATTTGTATTCACAGTTTTCTACGAGTTCATTCATTTCATCAGTTGTAGGCATTCGCCAGTCAAATCCCCACTTTACTGTAACGACATCGTCTTCTGGCAAAAGCATAGAAAGGCTATCAATTATCCCAATATTTTCAAACATATTATATTTGGTTATGGACTCCAAAAATTGTCCTTTTGTTGTCGCGTATTTGTATGACAAATAGTCATAAACCTCCTTTGGTTCTGTCTCTCCCCATGCGAAATAGTCACCAAATTCCTCTGGTTTAGTTGCACCGATATTACATGTAGCCCAAAGTGTTCCACTTGGTAACCCAAGATCTACATACTCATGATCGGATGATGTAGTATCAAAAACTACCTCAGTAACATGATCTACATCAAAACTCACTGTCTTTCCATCGTCTGTCTTCACCTGCATGAAGGTTG
>DCIP01000089.1 GCA_002317115.1 Candidatus Scybalocola fimicaballi | reverse complement strand
ACAACACATTCCAGTGGCAGAAGAATGAGTTTATCGCTCTTGTCAACGGAATCAAGGCTTGTGGTGGTCCGATCGACGCTGCTGGTAACCAAGCTCACGACTTGAACGATATGAGTGGTTCTGATTTCAAGACTGCTTTATATGATATCTATAATAAGACTAAATTGCCTCAGTACATCACTGAGTATGATATCAACAAGAAGAACGACGCTACTTTCGAGACTCGTTACAAGGAGCAGTTCCCAATCATGTGGGAGGCTGACTTCGTTCCTGGTGTAACTCTTTGGGGTTGGATCTATGGAAAGACATGGGTTAACGACGGTGGAGATAACGGTGCTTCTGGTCTTGTAAGAAATTGTCAGGATCGTTCTGCTTTCACTTGGTTGAAGAGTTATATGAAGACATCTGCGGCTAAGAACGCATCTGCATCTGTTTGCGGAAAGAACGCAGGTGGTGCAAGTTTGACTGTAGAGGCTGCTGAGGATGTGATTGCTCTTGGAGATTCAGTTAAGATCACTGCAGCAATGAGCGGAGCAAAGCATATTGAGTTCAAGACAGGTGGTGAGTTGATCGTAGACAAATGGGTGCTTGATCCATGTGTGTTCTATTTCAAGCCAACTCAGGTCGGAGAGTACAAGATCGACGCTACAGGATACAATGAGAAGAATGAGACTGCAAAAGCATCTTTGACAGTCAAGGTTATCGAGGTCGGACCTTATGGTGGAAAGGCTGCTGTTATTCCTGGTAAGATTGAGGCTGAGAACTATGATAATGGTTTTGCTGGTAAGGCTTACAATGATTTGAGCGACGGTAATGTTTGCGACGACTTTACAGACTACTATCGTTCAGATGATGTGGATATTAAGAAGATCACTAACGGAGTAGCTCTTGGACACTGCCAGAAGGGTGAGTGGTTGAACTACACAGTTAATGTTGCTGAGGAAGGTGATTACGAGATCACAGTCAGAGTAGGAGAAGGAAACGAGGATGGTGGTCAGTTGACTATCTTTGCTGGAAACTACGAAAAGACTGCAGTAATTGAGCAGACTGGTGCTTGGGGTACATTTGATGAGGTAAAGATTGGTACTATTCATTTGTTCAAGGGTGAGCAGGTAATCAAGCTTTCTATCGACAAGGATTGGATCGACGTCGACTGGATCTCATTCCAGAAGGATCCAACTTCAATATCAGACTTCGCAAACAATAACGTTATTTCGGTTATCCCTAATCCAGCATCTACAAAGATTGAGATTCTTGGAGCAGGAGATGAGGTTAAGGTTGAGTTTGTGTCTCTAGCAGGATCTGTTGTGAAGGTTTCAAATGAGACTGAGATTTCACTTAGCGACGTCGCAAGTGGCGTCTACATGCTAAGAATCACAACTCCTACAGAGACTTCGGTAAAGAAGCTTGTAGTAAAGAAATAATTAGAAAATACTTTTACATATTAATGAGAAGGCTGGCGCGAGTGATCGTGTCAGCTTTTTTTTGTCCTTTGTACGTTTTTCTACATACATTGTTACGCTTTTGTAGATAAAGGGCAAAATGTTATGCCCTTTAGCATAAAATGGGATAAAAATCCACCTAAATGTGACATTTGACCACCATAATTATAGAGATTGTGAATTTTTTGTCAAATCAGTTCTTTTTCGGTCAAAGTGCAAAAGTGGGCAAAAATAAGTGAGTAATGATAATTGGAATAAGAAAATTAAGGATATGTTTGCCATTGAAAAACTAATACTAACAAAAGGAAAACGCACATGAAAAAACTTTTATTCACAGTTGCAGCGTCTCTATTATTAATGGGACAGGCAAACGCTCAGCTTGCCAAAGGTAACTCTTGTAAGTTCCTAGGAAACATTACTACAAGAGGAAGCATTCCTTCAGATTACGCTACTATGTGGAACCAGTTGACTCCAGAGAACGAGACAAAGTGGGGTTCTATCGCTAATAAGGAGGTACAGAGTGTAGAGCAGGCTTTGTCGTCATGGAACTGGGGTTCTGCTGATAAAGAGTACCAGTGGTGTAAGCAGAACGGTGTTCAGTTTAAGTTCCACTGTTTGCTATGGACTTCACAGTATCCAAGCTATCTAAAAGATTTTACTGGAGACAGATTGAGAAAGCAGATCGACATCTGGTTTGAGGCTGTTTCAAGAAAGTATCCTGACGTGACAATCATCGACGTTGTCAATGAGGCTATCCCTGGTCATGCAGAGGGTGACAACAACGGTCAGGCTAAGACATTTAAGAAAAATTTGAGCCAGGCAATGAGTGGAAGTACAAATCCTGGCGACTACAAGTGGATTACAGAGGCATTCAAGATGGCTCGTAAGTTCTTCCCTAACGCAGTGCTTGTCTACAACGACTACAACACATTCCAGTGGCAGAAGAACGAGTTTATCGACCTTGTGTCTACATTGGTAAAACAGGGTGCTCCAATCGACGCATACGGACACCAGAGCCACGACTTGAATGATATGAGTGGTTCAGATTTCAAGAGTCGTTTGTATGATATCCACAATCAGATTACACAGAAGTCAGGTCGTGAGTTGGCTTGTTTCTTGACTGAGTATGATATTGCAAAGCAGGGAGACAATGGTCAGAAGACTCGTTACTCTGAGCAGATTCCTATCGCTTGGGAGGCTGATTTCGTTTCTGGTATCACTCTTTGGGGATATGTTCACGGTGCGACATGGGTAGATGATTCAGGTTTGATCAAGAATGGTCAGGATCGTCCAGCAATGACATGGTTGAGACAGTATATGGCATCAGACGCAGCAAAGAAGGCTACAGCTAAGTTCTGTGGTAAGAATGCAGGTGGTCCAACTTTGGTAGTTTCAGCTTCTGAGTCAGCAATCGAGTTGGGTCAGTCTGTTACTATCACAGGAGAGATGAAGGATGCAAGCCAGATCACTTACTCTGTTAACGGAAATCAGATCGGTACAGGTTCAAGTGTGAAGTTCACTCCTAATGAGGCAGGTGAGTATAAAATCGAGGTTGTTGCCACATATAGTAAGGGAACAGCAAAGAGCTCTGTTACAGTTAAGGTTATCGAGGTTGGCCCTTACGGTGGAAAGGCTGCTGTTATCCCAGGTAAGATTGAGGCAGAAAACTATGATAACGGTTTTGCAGGAAAGGCTTACAATGATTTGAGCGAAGGTAACTCATGTGATGATTTCACAAACTACTATCGTTCAGACGATGTTGATATCAAGAAGATCTCTGATGGTGTCGCTCTTGGTCACTGCCAGAAGGGTGAGTGGATGAACTACACAGTCGACGTTGCTGAGGATGGCGACTACGATGTAGTGTTGAGAGTTGGTACTGGTAATTCTGACGGTGGTAAGATGACAGTCACAGTCGGTAATGCCGTTAAGGAGGTTGAAATCGAGAAGACTGGTGATTGGGGTACATTTGCTGACGTTAAGGTAGGTACAATGAAACTTTACAAGGGAGAGCAGGTGTTGAAGCTATCTATCGACAAGGATTGGATCGACGTCGACTGGATCTCATTCCAGAAGGACCCAACTTCAGTTTCTGATTTCGCAAACAACAATGTTATCTCGGTTATTCCTAATCCAGCGTCTTCAAAGATTGAAATCCTTGGCGCAGGAAACGATGTTAAGGTTGAGTTTGTTTCTCTTGCAGGTTCAGTTGTGAAGGTTTCAAATGAGGCAGAGATTTCACTTAGCGACGTCGCTAATGGTATCTATATGCTTAGAATCACAACTCCAAGCGAGACAACTGTCAAGAAGTTAGTTGTAAAGAAATAATTATATATCTTATTACATTTTACATTGAGGAGTGGGCTCAGCGATTGAGCCCACTCCTTTGTTGTTAATTAATCCTAAACCAAACGTATAAATCATCATTTTGTAATAAAATGGAGCCTAAATTTTTGTATGTTTGTAACGTGAAAAGATAAGGAGAGTATATTATGGTAAGACAATTAGGAAATCAATACGTTTCTACTTTAGGAGAGGAAGTCGCTAACTCAATTTCTCATGGAGTGATGACGGTGCTCGCTTTGATAGCGTTGCCATTTGTAGCAGTATGGGGATTCACTCAGTATGGCATGGTGGAAGCCGTTAGCTTAAGCATTTATGCCACATGTCTTTTACTAATGTTTGCCGTCTCCACACTTTATCATTCTCTCAACGCGGGTAGGGCAAAAGACATATTCCACCTGCTCGACCACATCTTTATCTACGTTCTGATAGCTGGTTGCTATACACCCGCGTCGCTTTCAATTATCGGAGGTGTAAAAGGAATCGTCTTGGTTTCTATTCAGTGGGCGATCGTTTTGTTTGGAATATTGTATAAGACGTTGGTGAAGAATCAGAATCAGAAGGTCAGTTTGGCGATTTACCTTGCTATGGGCTGGTCTATCATTTTCTTTGTAAAGGATCTTTATACAAATGCGTCAACTGCATTTATTGTGTGGATTGCCTTAGGAGGAGTAATGTACACGATTGGAGCCATCATCTACGGAAAGAAAGGCTTCAAATTCCATCATTTTGTATGGCATCTTTTCATTAATTTGGCTGCGATCTGCCAGTTCATAGGATTTGTATTCTGCTTAAAATAAGGAAGATTATATTGCATTTGTCCAAAATGAGGATTGTTAAGGACGGAACGTCCTAACCTCCCCACCAACGCGAGTCCGGAGGACGAGCGTATAAAGAAAAAGTGAGAGTTGGACAACTCGTATATAATTGCTAATTATATAGCTTTATCTTTGTGATTAAAGTGTTTTTGTAAAGTTATGAGACAGTTTATTAAGATGGTGTTGGCAACAATAGTGGGTGTTAACATACTCGCTTTTCTTGCTTTGTTTGGCTTTTTTATAATCATTGCCATTGCGACGAGTGGCTCTGTAAAGTCGGTTACCGAGAAGTCTGTTTTGTCTATTCGTTTGGAAGGTGTAGTGGATGAACGCTCTTCTGAAGACATCTATACATCTTTGGGATGGGGAGAACTTAATCTTGGTCTCGACGATATATTGAAGTCTATTCGTGCGGCTAAAGACGACGATCTTATTGAAGGTATTTTGCTTGAGCCTGGTGCGGTAAGTTGTGGTGTTAGCTCTTTGACTGAGATACGAGAAGCTCTTGCTGACTTCCGCACATCTGGTAAGTTTGTTTACGCTTATTCCGGAGCTTACACGCAGGGTGCTTATTATATGTCTTCGGTTGCGGATAGTATATTCCTTAATCCAAGCGGAACGGTTGATTGGCGAGGCTTGGCTTACCAAGGTTTGTTCTACAAACGTATGCTTGAGAAAGTTGGTGTGGAAATGCAGGTCATTAAAGTAGGTACATATAAGTCGTTTACCGAACAATATACCAACGAAAAGATGAGTGATGCCAACCGTGAACAAGCAGCCGCTTTGGTGGGTGATTTGTGGACAGTATTGGCTAATTCAGTTTCAGCTTCACGTGGTATTCCAGTATCTCTATTGCAGACAGCAGCCGACAGTATGCTTTCATTACAGCCTGCCGACAGTGTTTTGGCTTTGAATATGGTGGATAAACTGGCTTATCGTGATGAGGTGCTCAATAGTATTCGCCAACGTATGGGCTTAAACAAAGATGATAAGATCCCGTCTATCTCAACTGCTGATTATGCTGAAGGTTTGGTAGATAATGAGGAAGGAGATCAGGTGGCTGTTGTGTATGCGGTTGGAGAAATTGATAATGGAACTACCGATGGTATCCAGTCTGATAAACTCGCAAAAGAGTTGCTAAAACTTGCTAGTGACAATGATGTGAAGGCGGTCGTCCTTCGTGTTAATTCTCCAGGCGGTAGTGCTTATGGTTCGGAGCAGATATGGCATGCTGTAGAGGTGCTCAAGCAAAACAAGAAGGTGGTGGTCAGCATGGGCGACTATGCTGCGAGTGGTGGCTATTATATTTCATGTTGTGCTGATGCTATCGTGGCTAATCCAACAACTATGACAGGCTCTATAGGTATCTTTGGAGTAATCCCTAATGTCGGACCACTTGCTGAGAAAATAGGAGTTGATTACGACGTGGTAAAAACCAGTGAAGGTGCGGATTTCCCACGTGTGATTGCCTCGATGACACCTGTTCAGCAACGTCGCATACAGCAATACGTTAATAATGGCTATGAGTTGTTTGCCAAGCGTTGTTCGGATGGCAGACAAATGAATCCTGTCGATTTGGAAATGATAGCACAAGGACGCGTGTGGAGTGGAGCCCGTGCTTTGCAAATAGGGTTGGCAGATACACTCGGAACATTGAATGATGCGATTGAGTTGGCTGCAAACATGTCCAACCTATCTACTTATTATATTAAAGAATATCCAGCAAAGAAATCTGTTTGGGAATCGTTTGCGGATAAAACACCATCTCTCGGTGTGAGAATGTTTGCACCGAAGGAATTTGAGCGAGAACGTAAAGCCATAGAGCAGGCTCTAAATTTGGAAATGCTTCAGGCTGCCATGCCTATGACTATAAAGGTAGAGTGAGACGGATGGACTATATGTCGTCGAAATCAATCAAGTTTTGGAATATCTTAACAACTCTGTTGATTGGTTTTGATATTTGAACCTTTTGCACTTCATAATTAATATCTGGAGAATCCACTTCACGTAATTCTGAACATTCGCATAAACATTCTTCATGAAGTATTTTGTCGTATTGAACGTGGTCGTCCATTTCTTTGGACACACATTTGCGGACAAACGAACCAAATACAGTCTCTTTTACCTTCTCGAAAGGAACTTTAGATTTTCTCTTCTCCTTTCTCAATTCTACGAACTGCTCATATTGAGGAAGCTCTCTTTCCGCGTCTCCTAATAGTTTTTCCAAAATTGTTTCGATATCCGGATCTGGAGTTTCGTAAATCTCTTTGGCAATATCAAGGGATTGTCTGTTTAACGACGCGATATCGGCATCGCTTAATTTAGCAACCAAATTCTTAACCTTCGTACACAATCTGGATGTGCGAGTGCGTAGTGTGCCTGGCTGAATACCCAATAGCATAGCCACTTCTTTGTCGTCAAGATCGTCGTCTGGCCATGAATAAAAGCCTTTGAAATGCTTGTATGCACTGCGGAAGAAAAGATATTTGTCGTCGCTTGTCTCGTGTTGGTTGAACCACGCAATTGCAAATCCTACATGCATAAGTGTTAGATCAATAGGACTACTGTTTATTGATGTCGCCAAATCCTGACGGTACTCTGCCAACGATTCTTGCATCTCCCTCATGATCTTGTTCTCTTCCAACAAGAAACGTCGGAAGGTAGTGTGAAGCCATCCCGGCATAGCTTTTTCGTCTTGAACCTGCTGAAGATAGTAGCCTTTCACGTCGTCTTCAATACGCTTTGGCTTTGCTTCATAGAGGTATAGATAGAAATCCGACAAATAGTCATCAAATGTCTTGATGGCAGGAATTTCTGAATCTAAGAAGAACACTTGCTTGTAGCAGTTCTCCAATAGACCTCTGTGCTTTACCATTAGCAGATTGTAGATTTTTTGCTTCATCAATTTTATTTTGTTTGAATTAGATAATTACTATATTACAAAAAATGTGCCAACGTATAGTTTCTGCTATTTTGGCATACGATATAGGAAAACGGGCATCTCCATTTCTGAAAATGCCCATTTTATGACATTTCCTTTAATCGTTCTTATAGTCATCAAAGTAATTCTCTTCGCAAGCCAATTCGCGTTTGGCGTCAATGATGGAGCTTGCTGACTCATAATTAGCAATACAGCAACTCACGTTCAAGAAACGTTCACGGCTCTTTCTGTCGCGACGAAACATCTCTGCGGTGCCTGCTTCGTCCTGATCGAAATTAAGAGCATTGCCAATGTTCATAGATTTGGCGACTCTTATCGCATCTTGGTTAGCTCCGATGTAAGTGAACATCCAACCTTTGTGTTTCAGTTCGTCGATCATGTTGGCAATGACCTTGCCACTGTACTCCTTGCTGCTGTTCTCTTCACCGTCTGTGATGATAGTCACAAGCACAGAGTCTGTCTCTGCGACGTCTTTCTTGATGCTGTTGATGCTGAATCCGATGGCATCAAACAATGGAGTGCATCCGCCTGGATTGTATTCCTCATTCTTAAGGTCCTCTATCTCCTTGATCGAAACCTTGTCTCTTAGCAAACGGATGTTGCCCGACTCAAATGGCACGATGCTGACATACTGGTCTTGCTCTGGATGGTTCTCCTGCACCTTACGGATTGTCTGCAATGTCTCGTTCAATCCGTTCAATGCCTGACGCTCGATACAACTCATACTACCACTCTCATCAAGGATGATTAAGTTAAAAGCTCTTGTCTTCATAACAATTTATGTTTTGGTTAAAATTTTATAGTAAGTAGAAGCGAAACATAGGTTGTTACAAACTGACGAGAAAATTTTTTACTAAAAAAAGACATCTCCATTTCTGAAGATGCCTTTTAATGATTTGCAAAGACGCGATATCGCGTTTCTACATGTTTATTTCTTGATAATCAACTGAGATAGGATTCTCTGTCCGTTGCTTCTGCTTACGACTACAACATAGTTGCCTTTAGCAAGATCGCTGACATTGTAAGTACATTCGTCAAGGAAGTGCTTAACATGAATGCCGGACACAGTGTAGATGTCTACAACCACACCTTCTCCTGTTGTTGTGACGATGTAGAACTCATCTTCAATCACAGTAGGAGCGTAGATATCCATTGAGATTACGTCGTCAACAGATGCTGGATCAGGTGTGTAGACGTATTCAAGACCCCATAGTTGCTCATCCTGGTTGTTCTTTGAGAATAGAACAACGTTTGCATTATCTTGCTTAGATGCATTCTCTACAGCAAGCACCTTGTTGCCACTCTGGTCTGTCTTGTTAGAGAACATAAACCAGTCGTTGACCTTCTTGATTGTCCACTTCTGACTTGGGTTATCATAGTTGCTTAGCTCCTCGGAAGAGATCTTTGTTCCGTCGTTGTTGACATATTTGTTAGTCAACATGATCTTAGTTTCTCCTCTTTGGATGAAGTAGTACCCATCAGTCTCCTTCAAACGGAACTGCTGATTCTGGTCGTTCTCGTCTCTCTTAACCTGCTTCAAATCAGATCCGTCAGCAATAGACATCACCTTTCCGCTCTTCTTGTTTACGATACGGTAAACATCTCCATTTGTAATCTCCTGGATAAGCTCTGGATAAGTGACAGGCTGCTCCTGCTGCTGGTTGTTGTTATTGTTGTTCTGATTCTGGTTAGGATCTTGCCAGTTGTTATTATTGTTGTTCTGATTCTGGTTAGGATCCTGCCAGTTGTTATTATTGTTGTTCTGGTTCTGATCAGGCTGCTGCTGATTATTATTGTTTCCTCCCTGACCGTTGCAAGCTACGTAAGGAATCTTGTTAGCCGAGATCAAGCCTTTGATTAGCTGACCTGTTGTGCTGACGTTATTCCAGTTACTGCCACTGCATGAACCAGGGACAAGAGCTGCGGAAACCTCTCTGTGGTCAGAGAAACTCCAGCAGATCCAGCTGATCTTTCTTTCGTTCAACCAGTTGATCCAAGTTTTAGTCTCATCTGGGCTGTAAGCGTTATCTCCAGAAGCGTCGCTGGTACCGAACTCAGTAACGAAGATAGGAGTGTTGTTGTTCAAAGCAGTCTGAGCCTTCTGTCTTAGGTAGTCTTTATGAGTACCTGCGTAGAAGTGCAGAGTATACATGATATTAGTGCCGCTAAGTTTGCTTGCACCTGCAACGTCGACGTCCTGGCTCCAAGTAGGAGTGCCGACGATGATTACAGTCTGGTCGTTGTTGTCACGGATAGCCTTGATGACATCGTTGGCATAGTTCTTGACAGTTCCCCATTCAACTTTGTTAGGCTCGTTACAGATCTCATAAAGCACATGTGCCTTATTGCCATGTTTCTGCGACATGTATTTCCAGAATTCAAGAGCCTCAGTCTTATGAGCGTTAGGATCACCAGGAGTAAGGACATGCCAGTCGATCAAACAGTAGATACCAAGCTCACCACAGATGTCGACCATTTCGTCGATCTTAGAGCGGAAACCGCTTGGGTTAGTGATGTAACCGTTTTCCTCAACGTACATAGCCCAGCGGAATACTGAGATTCCCCAATCTTTAACAAGAGTAGAGATTGCAGACTTGTTGTAACACTGTCCAAACCACTGCGGACCGTGTGTGCTCATACCACGGAGTTGGACTGCATTACCACATTCATTGACCAGCTGTGTTCCAGAAACTTTCAATTTTCCATTGATTGCGACTGGAGAATTCGCTGGATAGTTTTGTGCATTTAGATTAAAGCAGAATAAGAATGCCATTAATGCACAAAGAATCCACTTAGATAAAAGTTTAATCATAGTATAGTTGTTTGTTTTTTATACTCTAATAAGACAAAGGACTAAATGTCTAATTTTGAATATATGATTAATATCTAGTTGCGACGCAAAAGTAAAGAAAATAATGTATACAGAATGTTAAATCCTTAGATTTTTGTCGTTTGTGATTAAAATCTGTTAAATAATCGACAAAAAAGCGTAACCGAAGAATCGGCTACGCTTAGTATTTGAGAGTTTATTTTTTTAGACGTGGAGCTACTGGGCGTATAGGTAATGCCGCTGAACGTTTTTTCTGTGGATCGATTTTTACATTGTAATCATAAAGCTTAGATCCTATTTTTTCATTCATCTGGATATAAAGAGATTGGGCTGAGTTTGTGAAACTTATATTCTCAATATCTATTTGATGGAATGTGGAGCTCCAATAATTAGTGATAGGTTTATTAAACTCATTTCTTCTATCACTTTGCATAGGAAGGAAAATTCTATTGCCATTAGGACCAGCAACAGTTATGCCTAGTAGTCCATTTAATTGAGCTTCATAAAATTCACAATTATTAATCAATTCTGTAAAATCCTCAATAGTAGGCATTCTCCAACGATCTCCCCATTGTGAGTTTGCTGCATCATATTCCAAGGCAAGAGTTCCATCTTCATCTATTATGTGTTGTGCCAACATTTCATCATATTTCATCTCTCCAAGATACTCGTCCTCATGTTCTCCTGGATTCAATGCACCCCACATATAGAGTTCTCCTGTCTCTTCTGTTTTAGCCGCACCAAGGTTTTGTGTCGCCCAAAGCATTCCACTCGGAAGACCTAAGTCAACGAATTCGTGTCCATTGATCAGATTTTCAGAATTCTGAGTTGATTTTCTGATTACCGCTCTGATTGTTCTACCATGAGATCTACGAGACGATCCCAAGTTAGCTTTTTCTTGGTCTAAATATAGATAGTTACAGTTTATTTCATCATCTGTTGCTGTAGCAAGCATATAGTAGCCTCTTACTCCAACTTGTGCTTCCTCTTCTTTCTTCATTCCGGCCACAGGTAGGAATAATTTATTTCCGTTAGGTCCGACAAATAGAATTCCATTTATACCATTCTGTTCTGTCCATGATGAGCTGCAATTCTTTATCAACTCTTCAGCTTCTTCTTTGTTTGGAGTGCTCCATCCATTCCCCCAGAAAATAGTGGCTGCATCATAATCTTCAGTAAGATTATACTTGGAATCAATGATGCCAGCAGCAGCTAATGTAGCACAACTAAATTCGTACTCGCTTTTTGTGTAGATGTTTTTAGGCTCTTTGTCTCCCCAAGCGAAGTACATGCCGTAATCTTCAGGATTTTCACCGCCTACGTTGCATGTTGCCCAAAGAGTACCAGATGGTAATCCTAAATCTACATAAGCGTGTCCAAATGAAGAATCTTGTTTTTCTCCTTCATCAATATTTCCAATCTTATTTTCTAGGAGTGCGACTTTGGTTTCCAATGCGTTCAACCTTTTAATAAGGTCTTCAAAACCATAGATTTTAGCACCATTATTATTGTCGAAAGTAAGACTGTCGACAAT
>DCIP01000022.1 GCA_002317115.1 Candidatus Scybalocola fimicaballi | reverse complement strand
AAGCCGCAATTCATTTTTATGGGTTGCGGCTTTTATAATCAATAATCAGATATGAAACGAGAGGATCTAATCAAACAAGCTGAATCACACAATCTTTCGGAATATGTAATGAAAAAATTCCTTAGAATGGATGAGGCACAACAAGTTGCATTCTTAGATACATACGAGAGAGCCAAAGTTACTCCTAAAATCACTCTTTTTTTTAGCATCATTGGCATTTGGGGAGTATACAGCAAAAATCCATTATGGTATGTATTGGGAATCGCATGTGTAATCTACATGGCTGGAATGGAATTCATTTCTGGAACACGATACACAGTAACAGGCGAAGCGATATCCACAATGGATCCTTTTCTTTGGGGTTTGATAATATGTTTCTTGGCACTCTACATTTACAACATCGTCTTTTATAAAAAAAATACAGAAAAATATAACGACGATATAGCTACCAGTGCTGCCGCAATGGCAAGACGACTATAACAAAGCTTCTTAATCATAGCCGCCATTCATTTTAAGTTGCGGCTTTACCTTAAGAAAAAATCTGCCGATAATCTTGGTGAAGAGGCTATCCGTCAGGCTACAGAGTCGATGAAGCAGATCAATGTGGCTTGGGATACTGTAAAGAATATTAGAGGCATTAAATAACTATATATATGGAAGTAATTTTATTTTTAATTGCAGCCTTCTTTTCGTTGACCTCAGTATATTACATTTTCGAGATCATAAACAAAAACAAGAGTTCGCGAGAAAATGAAGTATCGAAGGAGGAATTACATGACATTCGTATCTTGTTTTCTTGTATTGCAGTAGTAGTTCTTTTAATTATTCTTGGCCCACCAATTCTTTACAAATCATTATTGGTGTTCATTACTGTTTCTGTCGTTTTCATAGGAATAATGTCTCGTCTATCATGGCGACGTTTAGACTACAAGAAAAACCTCAATGTGCTTGATTTATCAGACTACAGAAGCTGCATTATAGCACTTACATCAAAGATCATGAAGGCCGACGGTGCCATAAAGGATTGCGAATTAGACAAGGTAAAAACTACAATCCGCAGATATTACAAGACAGATGAAGAGTTTCAAACAGCTCAAAAAAAATTCCAAGAAATACTCGACAATGATTTGATCCTTCTGAATCAAATCTGCGACAACATCAACAATAACCTCAACTATGTCGCCAAATCCGAACTTATCATGGAGTTGCTTGCCATCGCATACGCCGACTACAAATTCCTAGATAATGAAAGACTCATGATTGAGACTATCGCAAACAGGCTGAAAATATCGTCTCAAGAATACAAAAGTATCTATGCTATCTTCATTATGAAATATAAGCAAGGATACTATAATGGAGGTTGTCCGACTGTTTATTCTGAACAAGGCTTAAACACATCGGATAAAAATTATAATGATAACGAAAACCATAACGATAACGAAAAAAAGGATAAACAAAGCAGTTATCGCCAATATAATGGAATATCGGAAGAAGACGCCTATATTATTCTCGGCATCGAGAAGTCGGACTCTGATGCAGAAATCAGAAAAGCATACCGTTCACTGGCGGTGAAATGTCATCCAGACAATGCGTCTTCCTTGGGCGACGAGGCAATCCGTCAGGCAACAGAAACGATGAAGCAGATTAATGTGGCTTGGGACGTGGTGAAGATGGCGAGAGGAATAAAATAATTCGTCAATCTACCAAGATAATCGTATCTTTGCGGAAAAATGAATCAATATGAATATCAAATCAATAACATTAGCTATTACCTTTTTATTTATTAGCCTACTAAGTTTTTACAATGGTGAGATTATATTAGGACTTCTCTCGATTATAGCTGGGTCCATGTTTCTCGGATTAACTTACACAAATCAAAAAGAACCAAAATCTTCCAATTTGGAAGAATGGTCCTTTCTTGTATTATTAGCAAAGGTGCTAAAAGCTTACTTTTATGTGTCTAATAAAGAATTAGATACTGCAAATGAAATTATCTGCCAATACTATAAAGACGAAAAAGAGCAAGAAAACGCGCTGAATCAGTTCCAAGTAATCCTTGATAATGTAGACATAAACAACACAGAAAAATACTATAAGCATCTCAATAAGAATCTTACTCACAATGAGATATTAGAGATAATGTATTATCTGATGAAGGTGGCTTATGCCGATAATTATATCTCCACCAACGAAAGTCTCATTATGCAAGAGATTCAAAGAGAACTAAAGATCTCACATGATGAGTACAGAGACTTGAAAAGACGAGCAAATGAAGAATTCAATGATGAGGAGAAGACCGTCATTACTGAGGATGAAAATCAGAAGGAGAAACACAAAGAAAAAACTTATTACAAAAGAAAAAGATCTAAGTCTAAGACAAAGAATAATAGTGCAGAAAACAATAGCTCTGAAAACAATAGTACAAAGGGCAATAGCACAGAATTCCAATTCGATGGATTCGAAAATCAGGAATACACCGAATTCACAGACGAAGAATCCAGATATAAATATTGTATTCTTGTGCTGTTGGCAGAGGTGATGAAGGCTGACACGAAAATGATGGTTGAGGAGTTGGGCCGTGCCAACAGAATAATCCGCAGATACTACGACACAGCGGAGAAGCAGAGTGAAGCACAATTACAATTCTTGTCTCTTCTCAACACCCGACCAGAGATGAGTCTTGTGTTCGTCAATATCAACGAGCATTTTGATTACGCCGCAAAATCAGAAATTATCATGGAATTGTTAGCCGTCGCATACGCCGACAACAAATACCACGATAAAGAGAAGGCATTAATCAAACGTTTTGTTAAGAATCTAAATATCACACCTCAACAATATAATAGTATATATACTCTATTTCTAAAAAAACTTAAAGAGGGGTATTATGACGAAAACGAAAACCAAAACGAAAACCAAAACGAAAACGAAGGCGATAACCAAAATGGAAGCGATAACGCTGAGACAAATTACGAAACAAGAGATTATATTCAAGATGCTTACGACATTCTTGGTATGACAAAAGACGCTTCGGACGAAGAGATCAAAAAGGCATACCGTGCTCTTGCCATCCAATACCATCCAGACAATTCTGCTTCTTTGGGAGACGAGGCTGTTCGTCAGGCAACAGAGACGATGAAGCAGATCAATGTAGCTTGGGACGTGGTGAAGATGGCGAGGGGAATAAAATAATTCGTAATTCATAATGCATAATTCGTAATTGTCGGTACAAGCCGACATACTGGTGTATACAATCACAAAAGTATACCAACATTAAACGGATAAAGACGTATTCATAAAATTATCTAAATATACACTATATCTCTGTTATAAAATTTTTGTAATTTTGCGCTCGATTTTATCGGAGAGGTGAATACCCCCGATAAAACCAATAAAGACGGGGACATGCCCCGTCTCTACACAATACAACAAGCACTAGAATATAAACTAAATTCTAAAATGGATAAGATTTATTCAGCAGCGGAATTGCGTCTGGCGAAGAACCATGCCCGCTATGCACTGATGACTATGTATTTCTTCGCAGGTTTCACATTCGCTACCCTATTCTCACGAATGCCTGCCTTGAAAATCATCTACGATTTTAATTTCACCGGGCTTGGATTGATGGAGCTGTCGATGTCGATTGGAGGATTGCTTATCATGCCTATCTGCTCCAACCTTGCCAACCGTTATGGCAGCAAGAATCTGACTCTGATGGGATTCATTGTGGCGACGCTGTTTGCGTTGATTCCAGTCATGCCGTCGAAATACCTTCTATATCCTGTCTGCGTTGGCTACGGCATGTTCGTGTCTCTTTTTGATATCGCCATCAACGGAAACTCAATCCTCGTTGAGAAGGCCTATAAACGCAGTATTCTAAGCAAATTCCATGCTATCTACTACGTCGGCACACTGACAGGTGCTATCGTCGCCATAGCATTCCTGACTTTTGATATTCCGACGTGGGCTCACTTTGCCACCGCATCCGGATGCGTCTACAACGAATTGATTCTCTTGCGTCGCTTTTTGATCAGAGAGAGACCGAAGAAAAACACGGAAGACAAGAAATTCCGTCTGCTTTTCCCAAAGGGCATTTTGCTTTTGATCGCGTTTTTCGCTCTTTTCAGCCGTGTGATTGAAGGTGTTGTGTCGACGTGGAGCACTACTTATATGAACGAAGTGATCACGCTTCCTCAGAACCTTGCTCCATTAGGTTTAGCCGCCTACGCCGCATTCATGTCGGTCGGACGATTCATGGGAGATATCGTAAGAAATCGATTCTCAGAAACATTTATTTTGGTGGTGTGCAGTTGTATCGCATGCTTTGGATTGGCTTTGTTTGCAAGTGCAGCCTCTTTTGGCGACGCCGCATTTGCAGTGTCAGTGGTAGCGCTATTCATCACTGGAATCGGCATGAGCTGCATCGTCCCTATCGTATATAGCCAGGCAGGTAGCCAGCCCGACGTCACTCCAGGCACAGGCATCGCAATGGTCAACACTATCAGCGGCACTGGTTTCCTATTCGGTCCGTTCTTGATTGCCAACATCGCTGATGCTTTCGGATTGAGAGTCTCTTTCGTCTACGTATGGACTTTGAGCATTGCGATGGTGACTCTTGCGTCGATATTGTGGAGCCGCAATGGAAAACCGAAGAATAAACGTTGACGTTAACGAAAACGTTAACGTTGACGAAAACGAAAGATTGCATAAGTAAACATCTTTTCTTATTTTTGTAGCATTAGGAGATAAGAAAGGGGTGATGGCTATTTTCAATAAAATATCAATCTTTATAATGATGCTTTTGTCTCTCGTTGAGATAAAAGCAGAACGCATGTTGTTTGCCCACTACACAGTGGAAGATGGGTTGACCAGCAACTCGGTGAATGCGGTTTGTCAGGACACGAATGGTTTCATCTGGATGGCGACGCAATTTGGAATAAGCCGTTTCGACGGTATGAATTTCAAAAACTTCAACCTTTTCACCGACTCTGTGATGTTGCGTAACGACATCAACTACGCTTTCCTTCTTCCTAACGGCAAACCTACTTTCTCAAGTGCCAACCAAGTCTTATTCTCCTACAATGAATTGACCGGCTCATTCGAGGACATTTCCTCATTTTTGCCTAATGACCAGTACAAACATAATCTAAAGGGATTCTCCCGTCAACCTAACGGTGAGAACCTACTCGCATCAGCTTGTGGTTTGTTCCGTTTCGACGGTGCCACAAACCAGTTTCAAAAGGCAGCTCCAAACTATGCCAATCATGTGCTTGATGTCTGCATCGACAAATTCGGACGCTATTGGGTAGGTCATTATGATGGTTTGGCTATTCTCGACAGAGACGGCAACACCCTACCGTTCAACCTATTAGACCATTTAATTTCAAACCTACTATATCTCGACAACGACCATATTCTACTATGTTCTGCCATCGGAGATATGTGGATAGCAGAAGTCAAAGATGAGAAAAGCACTCCAGCAATACAAAAAATCAACACTCCATTCAACTATGTAAACTCCGTGACATCAGACGAAAACGGAAATCTATGGATAGGAACATTGAACGACGGTCTTTGGAAGTGTCGATTCGACGGAGAAAAACTAACCTATGACAAAGTCGTGCCGTTGAACGAACCTGAAGATGCCCTTTCCAAAATATCTTCTCTTTTTGTTGACAAAGAAGGCAACATCTGGGTATCGACTCAGAGTTCTGGAGTCTGGCGTAGCACATCTACAAGCGATTACACCTATATCAAATCGAAAGACGTGGGATTTCCTAAAGCAGTGGGAGCCTCATTCTGTTCCGCCGACAACGGTGATGTGATGATGGGTACAGATGGAAGCGGACTATTCCTGTTTGATTCCAACATGCAGTTGAAACGCAACATCACAGGTTTGTCTACAAACAGTGTGCTTACTATTGCCAAAGATAAGGATGACTATCTAATCGGTTACTGGGGAGGCGAAAGCAACCGTTATAACATGAAGACGGGGAAAATCTCCAAGATTGTCTACAACGGAATTGAAAGCCCTCGCTACACCACGAAAAACATCTACACTATGGCAGACAGTTCCATCTTCGTCACAGCCACAGGAGATGGCGTTTACCGTGGCAAGAATGGACGATGGGAAAAGCTTGTCCTTATGGATTCAAGTATGGCCAACTATCCAGACGTCTGGGTGGAGGGTACATGTCAGAAGCCAGACGGATCAATCATAATCTATACAGCAAGAACAATCTGGAGCAACAAATCAGGCAAATTCAAACCACTTTTGCCTGACGCCGACAAATCACTGTCGAAAAATCCTTTACATGTCAACCATTGTGTGAGCGACGTCGACAATATTCTTTTTGCAGCCACAACAAAAGGAATCTACTATTTCAATGAAGAGAATAAGCCTCTTGGCGCCCTAAGATATATTCCTATGGGTGAATACTCATCGTTGCAAATAGATCAGAACGGAATATTATGGGCAAGCGGATCGAATGGAATATTGGCAATCGACACAAAAAGCAAAACCTACGAATCAGTAATGCCATCCAATGCCATTCCATCCTACGACTACTTCACAGGCAGAGCATGTTTGTTGGCTCCAAATGGCAATCTCTACTTCGGATGCAAAGACGGATTCGTATGCATCCAGCCCAACGTGAAATCCAACAGAACCGTCGGACACATGGATTTCTCGCAATTGAGTGTTTGCGGGGAAAACATTCCTGTGGGAAGCGATATTCTTCCGTCTCCGTTAAATACGTTGGAAAGACTTAATCTATCATATAATCAAAATCGTTTCTCTATAGGATTCGACTTTGTAGACTTCTCATTGGCAAACAAGCTGTCACCAAGATACCGTATTCCGGAACTTAGTTTGGAATGGATAAAATTAGGAAACAAACGCAGTATAGACGTCGCATACCTTCCTGCCGGTGACTTCACTATTGAGTTGGCGGCATTCTCAGGCAACATGCCAGTGCAGCAAGTCGCTCTGCCAATCACCATATCATCACCATGGTGGAACACAATATGGTTCTACTGCCTTGTGGCTATATTACTTGCAGCACTTCTCTATATTTTCTATAGAGCAAGAATGAGGAGAATGGAGGAACACCGTCGCGAATTACAACAGATGGTGGATGAGAGGACTCGTGATTTGAACGACGCAAATGCACTATTATCAGAGCAAAAATCAGCAATCGAAGCTCAGAATGAGACTTTGCTTGCCACATTGAAGCAGAAAGACCAGTTGGTGTCGGTGGTGGCTCACGACTTGAAGAATCCGATGTTTGCTATCGTCTCCACATTGAAACGAATGCTGTCTCATATCTATACTCCAGCTGAGCAACAGCGTATGATCACCAAATTGGCTGACGAGTCGGAAGGTTTGCAAAACCAGATGATCAATCTTTTGCAGTGGGCCAACGGAGAGACTACACAGTCGAGCTACCATCCGTCGGCAGTCGACGCCAACACATTAGTGGCGGAGGCAATATCATTATTGACTGGTTTGGCCGACGAGAAAGAGATCAAACTAAGTCAGGTCGGGACAGCACTGTATGCCACATGGTCGGATTCACGAATGTTCTCGGCAATCGTACGTAATTTGATCACAAACGCCATCAAGTTCTCTGACAAAGGAGAAAAGATATCTGTGGAATTATCAGAGACCGACGTCTATACCATTGTCAAAGTGATCGACAAGGGAGTCGGAATGTCGAAAGAGAAGATCAACGAAATTCTCTCTGGCAAAAACATCACGTCTACTTCTGGAACGGAAGAAGAGATGGGCTATGGATTCGGATTCAGAATAGTGCTCGACTATGTTCACAAGAACGATGGAGACCTTGAGATAGAGAGTGAGATTGGACACGGCACCACAGTGACCGTCTCGTTGCCAAATTGTCCAGACGAAAGATTGGAGACAATAACGGTGGAGAAACCAGATGTTGAGTTGAAGATCAATAAAGAGCTGCTATCTGGAAAAAAGATATTGGTTGTCGACGATGATGAACTGATTCTGGAGCACATCACAGACTTGTTGTCGCCTTACGTGGAAGTGCACCAGGCACACGACGGCGAGCAAGGTATCGCTGAGGCTCAGAAGTATGTGCCGGATTTGATTCTTAGCGACGTCGAGATGCCAAATATGAATGGATTAGAGATGTGTGAGAAGCTGACGGGAGAATTGATCACGTCGAATATTCCTCTGCTATTCCTATCTGCCAAGACAGATGATAATGTCCGAATGAAAGGACTTTCAATCGGAGCCATCGACTATATAGCAAAACCATTTGGCGACGACGAGTTGCTTGTAAAGATCTGCAATTTCTTGATGTGGCATCAGAAATTACAGGTGACAGCGTTGACTAAATCATTGGAAGGCAACGAGTCGGAGCCTACAGAAAAGATTAATCCACTATTGGAGAAAATCTTACTTTTAGTAAAAGAAAACTACACCAATCCACTTTATTCATTGACAGAATTCTGCCAGGATTTAGGAATGAGCAAGTCTACACTCTGCCGACGTTTGAAAGCCATAACCGACAAGACAGCGATGGAGATTCTTACTGAGTACCGACTAAACAAGGCAAAAGAGTTGTTGGCCTGTGGAGACAAATCGGTGAGCGACGTCGCTTATGCCGTCGGCTTTAACGATCCATTGTATTTCAGCCGACGCTTTAAGCAAGCTTTCGGAAATTCACCAAAGGAAGCGAGATAAAAAAAGGAGGAATGTTTATCCCTCCAAGCTTCTCTCCAACTTTATCTTTCTGATCACCTCTGCCTTGATATGTTCATCCAAATAATGCTCAAGAAGAGCGTTGGCAAGTTCAAGGCCACGGAACTCAGGATTATTCAACGTAGTGTGGAGCAGAATTGGTTTTTCCGCATGGAAATATGAGCACCTGATTTGGTATGCCAATTCCGTCATCAGATAGCCATACAATGTGCTTTTTGAAGAATATGGTTTGCCCTCAATCACGATTTGCATTGAATCCGGATATTGAGGATTTATGTACTCTTCAAGACATAATAATTTGGCAAGGTTGACATTTCTATTGCCAGCAGCGTCCAATGCCTTGCGCACATCATCTTTTGTCCAGTCTGCACGAGCAGCCTTATCTCGGACAGTGTAGAAGAAATGCTTGATTTTTCTTTCTGCGACGGAATAATCATCGTCTTTGCCATAAATCTTACTGAAAAGCGACGACACCATAAAATTCTGCGACGACCTATTCTTAAGCCAGTTTCTTAGCATCTCATTCTCCTTCTTCATCTTGTCTTTATCCAAAGTGCCGTAGCTGACAGATTCCTTGGCAATGCTTGTGTAAATACCATTAAAGGCTCGCCAATAGTAAGTGAACATATCTTCCTCACACTTCTTTGATTTAGCGTAGATATAAGAGAATACAGCCGCTATTCCAGACTCGTATTTGCTCTTGACACGCTTCATAAGATACTCAGACACAAACTCTTTGTCTCGTAACGGAGTAAGGTCGACATACACGTCGCTCGGAATCAAATTATAAACACGGGCTTTTCCTATTGTCTTGGTCTCTTCGGAATGAGCTTCCTTGATAATGACCTTTTCAAAATCACAGTTATGGCCATAGAATATGAGCTGTGCAAGCAGACTCTTTCTTACCGCGTCTTCCACTTCATTGGAATACCATACCTTATAAAGATCTTTCGCTACATTCGTTTCATAGATAATAACAAAGCTATTTGCAGCGACGGTGATTTGCATCTCCATCCTGTTGTAAGTGTAACGGAATTGCTGACAATCATCAGTGTCGACATCGTTTACGATAACATAATAGGTAAATTTTGCCATATCTTAATCAGTTATGAAGTTTAGAACTTTTTGCTAAGATAATAAAAAAGCCCATTTGTCAATGACAATTAGAATTGATTTTTCCTTTGAAACAATCTTCCATATTTTTGAAATCATTTTCCTTAACCATTCTTACGATGTAGTCTACATTTGTAGCCGATTTAAGACGCATTAACACTCAATACTGAACACATTTAACAACACGCGTCTTTACAACTTAAAACAAATGATTATGTGCAATTGGACTAAGATATTAGGATGCTCATTTTTGTTGACTATGGCAGGATCAGCGACGGCAATCACTCCCAACAAACTATTGAGCCGTGGATTGACCGCTTACACAAGTAGCGGCAACAATACTTATATCACAGATGGTGATCTTACCAACTGGAAACAGTGTACGGCTAAAGACATAGCCTTAAACGTAGGATCAGGTCCATCACGTCTATTTATCACATGGGAATCGTATGGCGACTGTGCATGGGCAACCAACTTCACATCAGGATGCAGCCACTCCGGCACTCCCCTACGCGACTTCAAAATCCTAACTTCTGCCAACTCAACAAACGGTCAGGATGGAGATTGGACTGTCGCTGCGGAGATAAAGGACAATCCAGTGATGGCACGTGGAGTGTATATAGATTTCGACGGAATGTCATGGTTCCGCTTCGTCAGTGAAAAAGAGGTTGGTCAGATTCTTGAAATCGAAGCCTTCGACGCTTCCAACGGTGGAGACGACACATGGTTCTTTATGGGAACAAGTATCAGCCAGATGGGAATCAAGCAGCAAGACACTGATTCCACTACAGCAAATATCATCAACGGAAGATTCCCTAATTTCACACCGGCTATGTTACGTGGAGGTATCGGATGCATCAACAGCACCGAAGTAGTGGCACATCTTGACGATTACCTACGTTATGCTGGAAATGTTAAGCATTGGGCGATTGAGATGGGAACTAACGACGCCTGGGGAGGTGGAGATTGGAATCTCGCCAACTATAAGCAAAACATGCAGACCATCATCGACTCTGCTAAAGCACACGGAATCGAGCCAGTCTTGGCACGTATCATCGCAACAAATGAGGCAAAAGCAGGTTGGCAGATCAATAAGAAGTTCCTTGATGCAGTGGATGAACTGACAGAGAAGAACAATCTTCATCCAGGTCCAGATTTTTACAGTTACTTCTTGGAGCATCCAGAATTAATCGGTTCGGACGGAGTTCATCCTAATGGCGAGACACGTGGTGGACAGGCGATGCATCATCTTTGGGCAGAAGCTTTGGCTCCTTTGTATGCCGACAGTGATATAGAAAATGAAGAGCAAGACTCCACATTCTCTAACACAAAGAATATCGCAACTGTCATGCCGTCATTATTTGCAGACGGGAATAATATCCGCATTACTGGAATCGACTCCGAAATGACGGTAGATATCATATCAACAGCAGGTACGTTGGAAGAACGACATCAGCTACCCAACTCCCGTCCATTTGAATTCACAAGCAAAGTAGCTCCGGGGATTCATATTATCGTGGTTAAATGGAATGGAGGTATGGCATCATACAAAGTAACATTAGAGTAACATAAACACTCAATATAACACATTTTTTCATCTTTACTACAAGAGCTCAACCGTGTGGTTGGGCTCTTTATGTTTAAGGTAATAATACCGCTTTAGGTCATGAATTAAGACATAAAAAAGCCAGCCTACCAAAAGATAGACTGGCTTTAATATTTAGTGAATTATCTTACTCAAATCTCTCGTAAGGAACCTTTGTCTTCTTAGTCTGAACACTGTAAGACAACATGATTTCGTGAGCCGAGCCAGACAACTTAGACACATTACCGAAGTTATAATCGAATGTATAACCGATACGGAAATTCTTGTACTCAGCACCTACCATAAATGCTATAGGGTTAGTACCAAACTTCTGGAACATATCTGGATGGTATGTCATACCTCCCCATAGGAAATTCTTGTAGAACAAGATTGCGTTGATTTCAGCAACTGCAATCTTCTCATGCCAAGTGTATGCCAAAGCTGGAGCCAAAACGAAATTGTCGTTCAAATCACAGAAGTAACGTCCATAGCCATTGATGTGAAGAGCCGACTGAGTAGTTGTTGACTCATACTTCAAAAGGTGAGTTGCCGAAACACCGAACATATACTTAGGATTAGAAAACTCAAGACCGAAGTCGACGTCAGGATGAACACCACTCTCTCTATCGTTGATGAAATCGTGATCCTCAGTGATCTCAGTCAAATCCTCAACTGTATACTTGCTTGCGTCGAAATAAGCGTACTGAACACCGGCGCCCAATCCCATTGAAAGAACCATATCCTCACGTAGACGCAAAACGTATGCGTAAATCAACTTTGGATTGAAGCTTCCCTTAGCAGGACCAAGGTCATCGTAGCTCATTGTGAATCCGAATCCGGAATTAAGATCTGTCTTAAATGTCTGGACGTTCAAAATACCAGACTTTGGAGAATCCTTGATATCAACCCACTGGAAACGGCCTAACAAGAAGGCATCGATCTGCTCGAAGTTACCGACTCCGGCTGGGTTCTTATTGATACGTGAGAAAAATTGCTGAGTCATTAGCAAATCCTGCTGTGCATAAGCAGAAACCGTGAATAGCAACGTCGCTAATACAATAAATATTTTCTTCATCTCTATTTTTCTCCTTATTCGTTCAACAATTTAATTTCAACACGACGGTTCTGCTCGTGCTGCTCCTCCAATTCTGCGTTAGGAATAACAGGAACTTCCATACCACGTCCGACAGAGATAATCAAGTTTGCAGGGTAACCCTTAGCCACCAACAAGCTTCGAACATAATCGGCACGCTTCTGAGACAACTTCTTATTGAAATCAGCAGATCCACGTGAGTCTGTGTGACCTGAAATCTCGAATCTACCACCAGGGAACTCATTCATCGCGCTAAGCAACTCATCCAACTGAGCCTCATACTCAGGTTTCATATCTGTCTTTCCGAAGTCGAAGAAGAACAATACCCAGTTGAATCCCTTAGGTTCATCACAAGTAAAGTCTGGAGTCAACTCAAGAGTTTTCTTAACATTGTACTTATTAGGATAGTAGATATCAAATCCACCCTTGCCACCTGAACGGTTGGACAAGAAATACATAGAGTAAGCATTACCAACAACATTGAACTCATCCGCGCTTGTATTGAATAGCTCACCAAGGTTTTCTGGCTTGCCCCAATCCTGCTCTTTAGCTCCCTTGTGAGAAACGTAGATATCCATACCACCTCTACCAGTCACCTTATTACAAGCGAAATACAAAGCTGTATCAGCCACAACGAATGGATAATCTTCCTTGTTCTGAGAGTTGATTTCATCACCTACAGGTTCTGGCTTTGTCCACATTCCATCATCATCCTTGTCTTGGTCGATATACCAGATATCACGGCCTCCCTTACCTGCCATGAACTCACCTGAGAAATAGATGCGTCGTCCGGCACGTCCGATACATGGATTGAAGAATCCCTTAACACCAGGAACATAATGGTTCCAACGTCCTATAGCCAACGATGATCCGTGAACCTCCTTAGCCTGAGCCATTGTACCCTTGATCTTAAGCTTCTTTACATCTTTCCACTTTCCATCATCCTCAGTTGCCTCATAAAGCTCAGAATTACCCTGAGAATCCTTCTTTGAGAAGTACAGCTTACCTTTGTTTCTATCGTAGGCAAATGTACCCTGAATTCCCAATCCCGACAATTCAGGACATTCCTCAACCTGGGACAAATCCAAATCCTTACCTGGCTTGAATTTGTATGCCACATTATCTCTGAAGAATACGAAGAAGCCATCCTTGTACACAGACATTGGCTGCTCATCTACCTTCTTATTTTCTTTAGACGATTCAAACTCGTAAAAACCTGTTCCGAATCTTCGCTCTACTCCCCAAACATTAGTGGCAAGCAGTGCGGAAATCACAAATGTGAAAAGTGCTTTTTTCATCGTGATTATATTTATCATTCCCATTATTTTCTATATACTTCAACTGTTCCCTTCAATACTCTTCCGTCCTTCTTAGTCAAGACGTAGAAGTATGTTCCTGGAGACGCAAGCTCGCCTCTGTAAGTTGCATCCCAACCATCAGTACCTTCATATACTGTCTCCTGATAACGGTTGAAGATCTTCACATCATAACCAGACATAAACTTATCATTCTTAGGATTATCATTGTAAGGAGTGATTACGTTTGGTACTACTACATAGTCGGCTACGTCAACTGTAATAATATTTGACTCACGTACACCACAATTACCATTCTCAAGCTTAACGATGAACTGGTAGCGTCCAGCTTCATCCAACTGCCAATTCAACTCAGAGTCGGTATTTCTCTCAAGCTCTACAGCCTCAGGAGATACCATCTCATAGTAACGAACTCCGTCAGCAGGGATTGAATACTCTGTTTTTAGAACGACCTCGTTACCCATCTGGACCTTATCGCTCTCAGGAGTCAAAGTCACATATACTCTGTGATCAACGTCGATCTCATCTGTATAGGCTGTAGTTGTCTTAACACAGACTGAATCAAATCCATAAGCAGAATAAATAGTGTTCTCCATTGGAGCTACTTTCAAGAATGAGTAACCAGTGTCAATCTTTGTTGTGTCACCTGTGCTCCAGATGATTCCCTGTGGCTTACCAGTAAGCACATGGCAAGTCAACTTAACCAACTTGACTGTGTCTTTTCCTGATGTATCCTGACAGATAGCGTCCTCATCAGAGAACAATCTCAATGTTGTGTTCACCTGAACTGAAACAAACTCGTATGCTGTCTGTGCAGGACAGATTGGCGACGCTACATTTTCACTTGCCTTGACAGAGTATGTCAAATCTCCCTGCTCTGGTGTGAACACGTTTGTTGTAAACGATCCGTTCTCAACTACCTTATTCTCAACTCCGTGGTTCTCATTCCACTCCAAATATGTGTTGATTCCCTCATTCTGGTTGTCAACCTTTGCGATAAGTGAGATATCCTCTCCCTTACACATAATACCTCTACCAGAAGCCAAATCCAAGCTAACAATGATTGGTGTTCTTGCCTCGATGTCGATATCCTGTCCTTCACCCTTATACTCAGACTCACCTTCCTTGTTACATACATTGTCGTATGCTGTAACTGACAATGTGTTCTTTCCTGGCTTCAAGTCGAATACTCTGACTGTCTGGTTGGTTGTGCCATCCCAATGCCACTCCCAAATGATTTCGTCAGACCATACAAACTTAACTGGGTTACCCTGTGTCAAGTTGACTGTTACATCTGCACTTGTCTGTGCTCCATGAGACGACTGACCCAAACACTTAGTGTTAGGAACATCAAACTCAGATGCGTCTGATGTCAAGTTGAACTTGATTGGCTTGAATACTGTGTAATCTGCTGAAGTTGTGACATCCTTGCCCTTGCTACAGATCTCATCGTCAGTCTTGACTACCATTGTCTTGCCCAACTTAGCCTTTGTATCGTTAGAAGATGTATGAGACTGAGTTAAAGACGCACCGTTTGTTGTATAAACCTTAGCGTCATTCTCAAACCATCTTACCTCTACATTCTCTTTATCAAGTGTATTCTCAACTGTCAACTCAAACTCAACATCAGAACCGTCGCAGACATTTGGATTCTTAGCGACCAACTTCATTGAGATTGGGCTTGCAGCGACGATACTCAAATCATCATTGTCGTTTGCAGACGCAGGACAAACACCATCAGAACCAACTACTGAGATTGGGTTTGAACCTGGTGACACAACAAACTCACGCTTGAACACTAAATCGTCGTTGTACTTACCATCTGACCAAGTCAACTTGCTTGGATTACCGGCAGCGACCTTCACCTCCAAGTTTACTACATTGTCAACATTAGCCTCTGCAATACACTTCTGAAGAACCTCTCCGTTAACATCAGCATCATGTGCCAAAGTCAACTTGATTGGAATGAAGATATTGTAAGACACGCTGTCGATTACATCCTTACCTGCATTACAGATCTCATCGACTGTCTTAACAACCATACCCTTCTTGATCACAAAATCTGTCTCATTACTTGGCACGTGTGATTTAGTCGAACCTGTAGCTTTATCTGTGTAAACCAAAGCTTCAACTCCATTGTAACGCTCATACCATCTTACCTCTGGACTAATCACCAATGAATTAGTCACCTTCATTGTCAACTCAACAGGATTACCGTTACAAATCGAATCTGTGTTTTGAGTCAATTTGATTATGATTGGCTCCTGAGCTGTGATTGTTCTCGATGTATCCGCACCCTCAACAAACTCAGCAGCACCTGTAGCGCGACAAACCTCATCGAATGCCTTAACTGAAATCTTGTTCTCTCCAGATGTCACTGTCACAGGACGATTGAATGTCAAACCTGGATACTGACCGTCGAACCATTCGACTGAACGAGGATTACCTTGCTCTACAGTCAATGTCACATTGATATAATCATCACCGTTCTCTTTTCTAATACACTTCTTATCGTTATCAGCGTCAGTAGAAAGCGAAACGACAAGTGGAACAAATACGTCAAACTTCACTGAGTCAGCGACTGGCTTGTTAGGGCTACAGATCATATCCATAACCTCAACCTTGATGTTCTTTGTCATCTTCTCCTTTGTCGCATTTACTGGAACGTATGAGTAATCCTTATCCGAACCAAGTAGAGAAGTTAGAGCCGCACCATTCTCGAAGAAGCGAGAAGTGATCGTATCTGCCTTCAAAGCATTTGTCAACTTGACATTCAAAGTGATTGTATCATCCTTACAAATCTCCTCCTTATCCTCTGTCAAAGTTACAATAAGTGGCTTTCTTGCATTAATAACTGTTGTATCCGAAGTCGCAACTCCATCATTCTTGTAACATACCTCATCAAGAGCAGTTACAGAATATGTATAGATGTTATTTTCTGTCAAACGATCTACAAATGTTTTCTCAGTACCCTGTCCGATCAACGTAGAATCATTTGAACCATCTTTTCTATACCAGAAATATGTTGTGACCTTCTCGTTTGCGTAGGAAGGTTTTGAGCCTTCTGCATATACTTTCTCTACCTTCAAGTCGACGCGAGATGAGCTCTCTCCGTCAGTTGGCAAACAAACGTTAGCAACTTTCTTGTCCGCACCCTCAACATCAACTGTCAAGTTCAAGCTGTAGCGACGGTAAATGCTGAAGTCAGCAGTCTTTGTAGTAGGACAATAACCTGTAGCGCTACCAGTCACAGTGACTGTATTGTCGTATAGCTCAGGAGTCGACTTCAAAACATTAAACACTGAACCTGTCTGAGCTTCCAAATTTGAACCCTTAAGCTTCCATACGTATTCAATACCACTTGTTGGGTAAACATCTACAGCAGAAAGGTTCTTATCAAACTCACAATAGAATGTGTCGTTTAGGATATTGAAATCCAAATCGTCATATTTAGTGATTGACACAATCTGAGTATCCGAACAAAGATTACCCTCAGATGTAGCCACCATATAAATTGTATCAGACTTGTTGTTTGACTTCAAGATCGACTCTGGAATGACAAACACAACCTTATCTTTAGCGATGCTAATGATTGAGTCGTTGACAGTCAAAGCATTTCCTGAATAATCGAACCACTCAATAGTTGGACGACCGTTAGCATCAGCGTCAACCTTGATTGTATCACCAATACATCCGAACAAATCCAAGTTCTCACCCACTGGATTAAACTTAACGTGGAAGTCTTCAGAGATAGCGTAAGTGTACTCACAACTTGGTTTTGCAATTCCATCAGTCACCACCTTGATGATTGTCTCCTTAGAGTTACCAACGACAACACGGAACTTAGTGTCTCCGTTAAACTCATTCTTGTTAAGCGTGATTCTCATTTTAGGATCCTCTGTAATCGCAGTCTCAGTCGATTCTGAAGTCTTAGGAAGGTTAACCCACTTCTCTGTTGCATCGTCGAAATACTGGAACAAGTAGTAAGGAGTTGGAATATAGTTTTCAATACCTGCACGGTTGAATGCTTCCAAAGTCAAATCCTTATTCTTACCACAAATCACAATATTATGTTCATCAAGAATCTCATTACTTGTAACATTTGCCTTAACCTCGATCTCAGGGAAACAAACCTTAAGTGAGATATCATCAAGCAAAATATCATTACCACTACCAGATTCAGCGTTGTTTGTAATCTTCAATGTATACTTCTTTGCCCCCTCTGTATTGTCTCCCTTCGACAATGGGAACAAAGCAGTCAAGTTTGACCATGAGTTAGAGCCATAGTTTCTTGTGATCACATCACCAGACTCGATAGAAGTAAGCACCTCAGTACCACCCTTCTCATAGATATCCATACGGATATTTACTGGAGCACCTCCGTTAGACAAAGCCTGAGCATTACTTACAAAAGCAGAGAACAACACCATCACATTTGCACACTCACCTGTGATCTCGAAATCTCTCTCGTAAATAACCTTATCCAACACATCTGCACAGTTTACCATCAACATTGCACCCAAAGAAGAACCGTCGGCACTACCTGTATGGTCTGAACCATTCCAATAGTCATTTGCTGATCCGTCTGTCTTTGAACCTCCATCTGCCATAGCTGGATTTGGAACAAATGCATAATAACCATCCTCTACACGGTAACCATTTTCACACCAACACTGGAATGGCATAGATGTAGCAGGCTTACTCCAACAATTCTCTGTATTTCTCACTGGGCCATACTCATCCTCTGGCAAACGCTTGATTCTTGGATCAGTCAATGCAAAATCATGTTCCTTGATAAATCCATTATGATCATCCATCCATTTCACACTGCTTGGCAAACTTGCATCAACAGTTTCAACAGCATCTGGATCAGTGACTGTACCATCCTCATATTTTACATAATGGTACTCATTTCCTTTGAAATATCCGAAATCATCAAAGAACAACTCCTGAACAGCATCTTCCTTGTCTGGAGAATATACCAAACGGAAGATAAACTCCTTCTTCAAAGTGACAGTTGTAAATGTTCCGTCAGAAGCAGGAACCTCAACGTCGACTTCAATTTTCATCCATCCACTTCTATCTGCGTAGAAGTTCCAAGATTGTTTATCTTCATTAAGAATTGCTTCCTCTAGCGTCTTATAACTGTTTATACCACCTAGTGGCTTATACGAAATCTTAGGATTTGAAACATTAGAAGATGGAAGATCCGCCATCTTGATAACTACGTCACGCCAAGACGGAACCTCTTTTTCTGTCTTATTGATATTTCTTACACCTTCACCTTCAATCTCAACATTGAATGTTGGATCATTTAGGCTAAGTGTTATCACATTTGACTTGACTATATGTGTTACCTCTGAGGCATCCACATACGTTCCTTCACACTTAATATACTTAATATCAGACAAGACTGTGTAGTCGAAATCTTTTTCTGTGTTTGTTGAGCTCGGATTTATCCAAGTCTCTCCATCATTACTTATCTTCCAAGTATATGTAGGCTCTGCACTTGCGTCAGATATACAAGGAAGTGATGTGAACTTGATCTTTGATCCTATATTCACAGACTTCAACTTTGAATCTGTTGAAATCTTAATCATCTCATAATTGTCTGGAACTGTCTGCGATACAACAACTGGATCTTTTGAGATATCCAGATAAAAATCTCTCAATTCACTTGAACCAGGAAGAGTAAAACGGCATAAACCTTTACCTTCAAAATCATCTTCAACTTTCAATAGAGATGTACTGATTGAAGAATTTACTTCTTTAATTCCTCCCTTTACATTTGAATACTTGATTGCAAACTGAGCGTTGTCTCCATTTGGTTTAACGTAGACATGGTATACCGCACCACATGCGTCGTAAGGAGTCACTCTTGATTCTGACTCTGACACCTGGTACCAACCATCTACAATAAAATCTTGAGATTTTGCCGTTTGCAAGAACGTACACAATACTACGAATAAAGAAAATGCCTTTCGCAAAGCATTAGGACCGGACTTTTTATAAGATATTAAGTTTTTCATATCTTAGATATTAGATATCTTTTTGTTTTGTTTTTCTATTTTCATACTTTCTTCAGAGCAAGACACACTCCAAAGCGGTTGCTAAAATAGCAAAAAAACATAACAATTAAAGTTTGTTAACGATTATTTCTTTTTTATTTCAGTCAAAAAACTATCTTTTGTTGTTTAACAACATATTATTCAAATTAATTCGTAAAAAAGTACTAAAATTAGTTAATTCAAGAATAAGGAATAAATATGCATTATAGTGAATAACAGGCATGAATAAAAAAAGACGAGGACATGTCCCCGTCTTCATAAAGATTGAAATGTTTGTTTATCTGAAATATTTTCCGACCACCGGCAGCGACGACGCTGGGAAATCTCTCTTGAACAATATGATTATGTAGACTATAAGTAGCACCGTCGACATTAGCATTCTGAGAAGCATTCCCTCTGGTGCAAAGAAATGGAATATTGCATACAGTCCCAACGCAAGTACAAAGTAGATTGCCATACTCTTGTTGTCGTAGTCGATAGGGAAATATTTCTGCGACATTATATATGACACTA
>DCIP01000002.1 GCA_002317115.1 Candidatus Scybalocola fimicaballi | reverse complement strand
TGGAAGTTTCTTTCTACCATTCTCAGTTGTTAACTCTTAGTATGTAACTGTTTTATATTTCAAATATTGTTCAGCCAAAGTATCCATACCATGTCTCAACTCTGGTTGGATAAGGTAGTGAGCAATCATTGTATCAAACAAATCTCCCTTCACCTCTACTCCGTATTGTTTGAGCATCAACACGTCGAACTTCAAATTTTGACCGATCTTCAAAATTTTTTCATTTTTAAATAACGGTTTGAACTTATCAACAATTTTTTGACACTCATCACGATTTTCAGGCAAAAGAATGAAAAATGCCTCATTTTTCTTCCAACAGAAGCTCATTCCTACTAAATCAGCCGAAAAAACGTCTTTTGAGGTCGTTTCCGTGTCAAAACAGAAAAAATCTTGAGTAGAAATTTTTGCCAAAAATTGGTCAATATCATCTTGATTTTCAATCAATTTATAGTCGTGAGGCACCGAAGTTAACTCGCTGAGAATCGAATATTTTTCTTCAGGCTGAGTAATTGTACTGAAATTATCAAATAGAGAGAGTTGAACAGGGGCTGATTTTTGGGTATATTTGGTGATGAAACTTTTCAATTCAAGATCATTGAAAATTTTCAGCATTTCATCCACCTTCTTCTCTTTTACTTTCAAATCCGAAATTTGAACTTCCATCGGAACCTCAGTACATATTGTTACAAGAATCTTTGAAAATTTAATCATTTCAACAGACTCTTGTACTTTTGTTTTCAAAGCTCCCTTTATCGATTCTGAATTTTCAATAACAGACTCAACGGATCCAAAATCCTGTAGCAACTTGACAGCTGTCTTCTCTCCTACTCCTTTGCAACCAGGAATGTTATCACTCGCGTCGCCCATTAGAGCAAGAAGATCTATGATTTGAGATGGATCTTTTATTCCCCACTTTTCACAAACCATATTCTTGTCCATCAACTCAAGACCATTGCCATGGATAATACGAAGCATCTTTATATTGTCGTCGACAAGCTGAGCATAATCCTTATCAGGAGTCACCATCAACACCTCTAAACCTTCAGCCGCACCACGTTTTGCCAATGTACCGACAATATCGTCAGCTTCATAACCATCGATTGCAAAAACTGGAATGTTATATGCCTCTACTATTTTTTTAATCAAAGGAACTGAAGCGTGTATCTCCTCTGGTGTAGCCTGACGTTGTGCTTTATACTCAGGATACATCTCATGACGGAAAGTTTTAGCCGCAGAATCGAAAACTACAGCAATATGGGAAGGAGCATAATCCTTAAGGATCATCTCCAACTTATTAACAAATCCATAAACAATCGAGGTGTTTTCACCCTTGGAATTTTTCATTGGCTTATTCATCAAGGCGTAATATGAGCCAAAAATGATGGGATAAGCATCAATTAAAACAAGTCTATTATCCATTTTTTGAATTTCGTTTTCCAAACTTACGTACATTTATTAAATTTGCAAAAGATTTTTGATTGATTTACGGATGTCGACATTAGATACAGCTAAAAAAGCAATAGAAAAGGAGTTTGAAATCTTCAACAAGAAGTTTGACGGATATTTTGCGTCAGACAATGAATTGCTATCGGCTGTTAATAACTACATTCTTCAAAAGAAGGGAAAACAGATTCGCCCTATCATGGCATTGCTTGCAGCCAAATCTCTTGGCGACGTGAATGATGCAAGTTACGACGGTGCTACCGCCGTTGAGATGCTTCACACTGCAAGCCTTATCCACGATGATATTGTCGACGAAGCTGATTCTCGACGTGGACAAAAATCAGTCAACAGTGTTTGGCAGAACAAGGTATCTGTTTTGGTCGGCGACTACCTTCTTTCACAGGCTTTGAACGTAGCGTCTCAGACAAATTCGTTGGAGATAATCAAGTCTATTTGCAGCGTCGGAAAAGAGTTGACAGACGGTGAATTGATCCAACTTTACAACTCCAAAAACAGAACTTTCAACGAGGAAGTATATTATAAAGTAATCAAGAAGAAAACAGCTGTTCTTTTCTCAACTGCTTGTTTTATAGGAGCTAAAAGTGTAAGTAATAATCAACAATTGATTGACTCACTTGTTAATTTCGGCACAATTTTCGGCATCTGTTTCCAGATCCGCGACGACATTTTCGACTACTTATCAACAGAGAAAGAGATAGGAAAACCAGTGGGAAATGACATCCGTGAAGGCAAAGCAACTCTTCCTTTAATCTTCGCATTAAGCAATGCTTCGGAAGCAAAAAGAGAGGAGATGATTGACCTGTTGAAAAAGGATAATAAGAACGACAAGGAGGTTGAACAACTTATCAACTTCGCTGTTGATAACGGTGGTATTGAATACGCTGCTAAGAAAATGAAGGATTTTGAACAGGACGGAATCAAAGCTCTTGACATTATTCCTGATTCTGATGCAAAGAAAGCTCTATTAATGCTTCTTAATTATACAATTATCAGAAATTACTAATCTGTTTCGTGCCGTGAGTTACCAACTCACGGATAATATATAATCTTAGAAAAACAAAAAGGCACGATCTCTCGTGCCTTAATTATTAATTATTAACTCTTAACTATTAATTAGAAATATTTAACCGTCTCTCCAGCAATATCAGATAGAAGATTATTTGCCAAACTGCTGGCACCGATTCTAAACAGATTTTTTTCCGTATGATCGACGCCTAAGACACTTTCTACTATCGAATAGTACTTGACAGCATCTGCAGATGTAGAAATGCCTCCAGCGGCCTTAAAACCTACATTTCTGCCTATTTCTGGTTCCATCTTGGCAATCACCTGACACATTACGTAAGCAGCTGAAAGATTTGCCACACTTCCGTCTTTTCCTGTGCTTGTCTTGATGAAATCAGCTCCAGCATTGATGGCAATGATTGCTGCCTTCTCAATGTTTTCAACAGTTTTCAACAATGATACTTCAAGGATTACTTTCAACGTCACATCCTTGCAGCATGCTTTTATCTCAGAAATCTCATCGTAGATGTCATCATACTCATCAGCGAAGAACTTACCTACTGGAAATACAATGTCGATCTCTGTTGCTCCTGAAGCAATGGCAAGTCCTACCTCTGCCATCTTTACTTCAATAAATGTCTGTGAGTGTGGAAAACCTCCAGCCACAGCAACGATATCAACATCCTCTGTTAATGATTCTTTTACTGTTGGTACAAACGCCGGATAAACACAAATTCCTGCTGGAACTGGCAAAATATCAAACTTAGAATCAAATTGATTGATTTTATCAACAAACTTAAGTACAGAATCATTATTATCTGTTGATTTAAGCGTTGTAAGGTCGATATTTTCAAGAAGTTTGCAGTAAATAGCCTTTGTATTGTTACGCTCAAAATTCATTCTTAAAAGAGCATCTACTGCCATTTCTACCTCTTGGTCGTTCTTACCAATTGAATACTTGGAAAAAAGTTCAAAAATATCCTTCATTTTGTTATTTTAATTTTTCATTGTTGATATGACGATCTTTATCTCTGTTCGTCTTCTTCTCTATGTTTTTTTGGAAAGCTTCTGTCAAGTCGACTCCAGTCTGATTTGCTAAACATGTCAATACCCAAAGTATATCGGCCATCTCGTCGGCAATAGAAGACTCTTTCTCTTTATTTTTGAAACTCTGGTCGCCATACGTTCTTGCCATAAGACGTGCCAACTCACCTACCTCCTCCATCAAACAAGCTGTATTGGTGAGCTCAGAAAAATAGCGCACACCGTAACGCTTGATCCAATCGTCGACGGTGTGCTGTAATTCTTTAAGTGTAATGTCCTGCATTATAGACCTAAGATTATAGACCTAATTTGGCACTGATTTCCAACATCTTCTGGATAGGTTTAACTGCCTTCTCACGCAATGCATCTGAAACCTGGATCTCAGGAGCCTCGTTTTTCAACACGTTGTAAACCTTCTCTAATGTGTTAAGACGCATGTAGCTGCAGTTGTTGCAAGCACATGTTGAATCTTCTGGTGGAATTGGAATAAACACCTTGTCTGGAGCTGACTTCTGCATCTCATGAAGAATACCACTCTCTGTTGCTACCAAGAATCTCTTGCAGTCTGAAGCAATAGCATATTTCAAAAGTCCGGCTGTTGAACCTACCTTGTCAGCCAAACGAACAATCACGTCTTTACACTCAGGGTGAACAAGAACCTGTGCGTCTGGATACTCTTTCTTCAAGTCAAGCACCTTGCGTACAGAGAACTTCTCATGCACGTGGCAAGCACCGTTCCAAAGCACCATGTTTCTGCCTGTGATGCTGTTGATATAGTTTCCTAAGTTCTTGTCTGGTCCGAAAATGATCTTCTCATCTTTAGGGAAACTGTCAACAATCTGCTTTGCGTTTGTACTTGTCACAACGACATCAGTCAAAGCCTTTACAGCAGCTGTTGTGTTGACGTATGAAATCACTTTGTGACCTGGGTGCTCCTTGATGAACTTCTCAAACTCATCAGCTGGGCAACTGTCGGCAAGCGAGCAACCAGCTTCCATGTCTGGCACAAGCACCTTCTTGTTTGGTGAAAGAATCTTCGCAGTCTCACCCATGAAATGAACACCGCAAAGCATGATGATATCAGCGTCTGTCTTTGCAGCCCACTGAGCCAATGCCAAACTGTCGCCAACGAAGTCAGCTATATCCTGAATCTCACCGTCCTGATAGTAATGCGCCATGATAATCGCATTTTTCTCCTTTTTCAAACGGTTGATTTCCGAAATCAAAAATTCCTTTTCCATTATATTTATCTATTGATATAAGAAAAAATACTAGTTTAAAATCACTTCAATACAACAATAATAGGGTGTTAATTATGTTGATAAGTAGACGATGAAAAAGTAATCAATTATAATCAAGAGTGGATTAACAATTCCGTCTTTCCTAACTTGCTGAAAAAGCGAGTAAATTGCGAGGTTATCAACAATATTAACAACAATGCAAATATAATTTTTCTTTCGCTAAGTTGAAATCAATAGTGTTAGTAAAGTGCTAAATTTTGTAAAAACTATCTTGATAAGTTTATAAAAAAAAGTGCAGAATAAATTTGGAGATATGGAAATGGAGTCGGCTTATAATAGTTTTTTGAATTCCTACTAATAGTTTTCATTTCTTTTCTTGAAGTTTTCAACATTTTCAACGGTGTTTTTTCACATCTGAAGGGTTTCATAAACGGGGGTTATCAACAGCCAAAGGGTAAAATGTTAATTTAATAACGTTGACGCTAACGTTAACGTTGACTAAAAAATAATCGAGAAAAAAATAAACATGTGTAGTGATTTGGCATAGTGATGTGCTAAATTTGTAGAAAATTTAAGAAGCCTATGACAATACAGACAAAAATCTACAAGGCATCGGCAGGAAGTGGAAAGACTTTCCGCCTTGCTGTGGAGTACCTAAAGCTTATTATGAAAGATAAAGAGTGTTTCAAATCCATTCTTGCAGTTACCTTCACCAACAAGGCAACTGCGGAGATGAAGGAGAGAATCTTGTTTGAACTTTATGGTTTGTATCACGGCTACGAGGATTCTAACAGCTATCGTGATGTGCTTATTAAGGAACTTAATGAGGAGGATCCTAATGCTGGCTGGAACGCTGAAAAAATATCTAAAAAGGCTGGCGAAGCTATATCTGCCATCATACACGACTATTCACGTTTCAGAATAGAGACTATCGACTCTTTCTTCCAGAGTGTGTTGCGTAATCTTATCCACGAGCTTGAGATAGGCAATATCATCAACCTTGAGCTTGATAATGCTTCTGTTGTGCATGAGGCTGTCAACGATATGATGAACAGTCTTCACGAGGATGATAAGAAGCAGTTGCTTAAATGGCTGACTGATTTCTCAGTTGAAAACCTGAAGAATGGAAAGAGCTGGAGAGTCAACAGCAATATTGAGAAATTTGCTGCGAATATCTTCAATGAGGATTTCATCACTAAAAAGAAAGACGACGGTTCTTTTTCCATCAGCAACGTCACCAACTATAAGGATAATATCAAGAAATCTTTGGATGGACATTTGTCTCATCTCAAGGCTATGGCTGACGAGTTTTTTGCCAAAGCAGACGGATGGAACGCTATACCGGAGAATTTCTATCAAGGTTCAAAAGGTTTGTGGAGCTACTTCGCCAAGATCAGAAATGGTGAGTATGTAGGAGACAAAATGCCTAACAGCTATGTGGAGAAGTCGTTGGATTCGGTGGACAACGTTCAATCCAAGAAGACAAATCCGAATGTGGATGCGGCATGGGTGCATAGTCAGCTCAACCAGATTGAAGATTATCGTAAGGCCAACCTTGAGGAGATGTGTACTTGCGAGACGGTGCTTAAGAATATCAACAATATTGGACTATTGTATGATATTGAGAGCATTGTGCGTCGCAACAATGAGATGACAGGCAAGTTTTTGCTTGGCGACACTGCCAATCTGCTCAATAAAATCATAGATGACAGCACTGCTCCATTCATCTATGAGAAGATAGGCACGACGTTGCGCCATATCATGATTGATGAGTTTCAGGACACATCAAAGATTCAGTGGAAGAATTTCCTTCCATTGTTGGAAGACTCTGTTTCCAACGGTGGTTCGAATCTGATTGTGGGTGATCCAAAACAGGCTATTTACCGCTGGAGAAATGGTGATTATAGCATCATTGAGGATGTTGCCAACCATCATGAACTCTATCCTGTGGATGAGAAGATGGACACTAATTTCAGAAGTTACAAGAATGTGATCAGGTTCAACAATGCTATCTTCAAGAGTTGTATTCCTTATATTCCTGATGGCGACGCTACTATTCAGAATCAGATTAAGAATATCTATGAGTTGGCAAGCCAGGAAATAAAAATTGATAAAGATGGATATGTGAAGTATCAGATTGTGGCGAAAGAGGATGGTGAAAAGGCTGACGAGGCTATTATGCGTGCTATGGTGGAGCAGATCAAGGAGTTGAAAAGCTGTGGCATAGAGGAGAAAGACATAGCTATCTTGGTTCGTAAGAATGGTCAGACAGCAAAGATTGCGAAGTATTTGTCGGATTTGAAGGAGAAAGGAGCACTTCCAAAAGATGAGTTTAACATTGTCTCAAGCGAAGCCTTCCGTCTCGACAACTCTTTGAGTGTCAACATAATTATGAACGCGTTGTGCTTCATCTATGATCCGCACAACGATGTGTATGAGCACCGTCTATATCTTGATTATATCAATCTGAGTGGAAAGACTGTTGATAAGGATAGTGATGAGTTCAGTGGAAAAGGAGAAGAGGATGAAAATGGAAATAAAGGAGAATTGGGAATCAAATATAAGATTCTCAATACGTCCACTCTCCCACTCTACGAGATGATCGAGGAGATTTATTTCATTCTTTGTCTCGACAAGATCAAGGACAATGGCGTCTACATGCAGTTGTTTTTGGATAAGGTGAACACATTCATCAACAGAAAGTCGTCTGATCTTAAAACATTCATCAATTATTGGAATGAGAAGCTATGTGGAGCCACATTGTCGTCGAGCAATGAGAGCAACGGAATGCGTGTGCTTACCATTCACAAGTCGAAAGGATTGGAGTTTAAGACGGTGATTATCCCGTTTGCCGACTGGGAAATTGAGGACACTAAAAATGACAATGTGCTTTGGTGTGAGGCATCCGAAAGACCGTACAACGACATCTCATTGCTTCCAATCAACTATAATAAGAACCTTCCAAACACCATTTTCAGGGGAGAATACGCGTGTGAGAAGGCACAGATGTGGATTGACAATATCAATTTGCTTTATGTGGCGTTCACTCGTGCTGAGGCGAATCTGATTATATTCTCGCCAGAACCTTCAAAAACTGATACTGACGGGGAGAAAAAGGTAAATGCTCTTTTGGCAAGTATCTTCTCCAATAAGGAGAAGGCGATGAGCAACGTCAAAACAAAGCTTTTGGCTGAGCATTGGAATGACGCTGACTTGAAGTTTGAATACGGAGTGCTGACTAAACCTGAGAATAAGAAGAAAACTACTCAGAACGAGTTGAAGAAAGAGGCTGAGAAAAACACGTTGGATTATGTGAATTACAGAATCAACAGCGAGAAAAACTCGTCAGCTATACAGTTTCGTCAGTCGGATATGAGTAAGCGATTCTTGAAGGATCCGGAGAAATTCGACTCTGCAGATAAGTCTGATAGAGAATCAGCGTCGGAGAATTACATGGAGATAGGAAAATTGAAGCATGCCATCTTTTCTGATATCTATAGTATCGACGACGTGGATAAAGCCGTTAATAAACAGGTGTTTGCGGGAATCATTTCTAAGGATGAGGTGGATGGATACGTTTCTGAAATCAAGAGACACATTGAGAGTGCACCGTCGGAATGGTTCGACAAATCGGCACGAGTCATCAACGAGCGAGCTATTTTGATGAAGAGGAAAAACACTCAAGGCAAAGTAGAGATTGAAAACAAGCGTCCCGACAGAGTTGTTATGGTAGATGGCAAAGTCATCATTGTCGACTTCAAGTTTGGAGAGAAGAATGACAAATACAAGGATCAGGTCAGAGAGTATGCTGACCTAATCCGCAAGATGGGTTATGACAATATCGAGGCTAATTTGTGGTATGTGGAGAAGGGAGAGATAGAAAAATACTGAATTCTAAGGTGCCAAAATGGCACCTTAAATTTCAGCCGTCTCAAACATCTTCCTATATGCTTCAGCTTTTTTATCCAAACTTAATGGATAGGCTCTTGATGATGAAGGTAGACGGTACAATATTATGTTGTCTTTCAACTGAATATAATTCCCCACCGTCGGCATTTCAGAAAGTGACATCTGCTCCACAATATTTTCAGTAGCTTTTTCTCCCGTCGTCACCACTACCCTGCATTCTGGAATTTTCTTCAGCATCGCGTTGATGTCTGTATATTCCACCACTTCTAAGAATTTGTCTGAGGCGTTGTCTTTCAAGCGTTTTACAGCTTCGGATGTGTCGTAGTAACCTATTCCTTTCTCTTTGGCAAAATCGACAATCAAATCAAGTTTGAAACATTTAGCCTCAACGTCCACAAAATGATTCTTATCACCAAAGAAGATCAACCCCATGATTCTCCAGTGGTCGTTGATGAAGTTAGGATAGAAGAAATCCATGCTCCAACGTTTGCGTTGAGGCGGAAAACTACCTAAGAACAACACCTTTGTGCCTTCTGGAAGGAAAGGTAGCAAAGGATGATATTCTATTTCAGAGGTTGATAGTTGTATGTTGCGTATATTAAGAAATGACATTATTTTTGTTTTGACAACAAATATATAATATCAATTTAAAATAGTTGCGTTCGACATGAATTTATCACGCCGAACGCATTCTCTAAGCTCTTTTCTCTAAGCTCTAAGCTTTCTTATAATAGTTATTAAACTCTTCCTTGATATTATTGAAAATCTCCTTCACTTTTTCGATTTTCTTTGCTCTGAAAGCGTTTGAACCACAAAAAGCGTAACCTTGACTAAGATCTCCCTTAAATGCGTTGTAAAGGGCTGAAACGATGCAATATGGACTATTTTTCACATCACATGTCTTGATACAGTGGCATAGACACTTCTTAGGCTGTGTCTCACCGTCCTTCACACGAGCGATAAAGTCGTTGTGGATGGCACGTCCTGGCATACCCACTGGACTCTTGATAATCTCGATATCTTTCTCGTTGGCGTTGATGTAAGCCTCTTTGAATTCTTTTGAAGCGTCGCACTCTTCTGTAGTCACGAAACGTGTTCCCATCTGCACTCCTGATGCTCCACATTCCATGATACGAGCCATATCCTCACCTGTGTAGATTCCACCTCCTGCAAATACAGGGATGTTCTTCTCGCTGCTGTACTCTTTGGCAACCTCCACTACCTCTGGAACTGTCTTCTCAAGTGAGAAATTCTCGTCGTTAAGTTCGTTTTCCTTGTAACCAAGATGTCCGCCTGCCTTTGGTCCCTCCACTACGATTGCGTCTGGCAAATAGTTGTATAGGCTCTTCCACTTCGAGCAGATGATCTTGGCTGCTCTTGCCGACGATACAATTGGCACAAGCTTTGTCTTGCTGTCCTTCTCCAAGAATGATGGCATGTTGAGTGGCAAACCAGCACCTGAGAAGATGATGTCGGCTTTCTCCTGGATGGCTGTCTTCACCATGTCGGCGAAATTAGACATTGCCACCATCACGTTGACACCGATGATACCGTTTGTCTTCTCTCTTGCTTTGCGAAGCTCCTCCTGCAATCCGTAGATGCTCGCTTTCATATAGTTTTTGGAGAAGTCATTGTATATTAGGCCAAGTCCGGCACTTGAAATAACACCCACTCCACCTTCATTCGCTACTGCTGATGCCAAACCAGAAAGAGATATACCTACACCCATTCCTCCCTGAATGATTGGAGTTGTCAGTGTCAAATCTCCTATTTTAATTGAATCCATAGTGATACTTTTAAGTCTTTTTCGCGTTAATTCCTTTACGCTGATTAATTTTCCGCAAAAGTAAGAATTTATTTGGTTTTTTATTGATTTGTCTATTACCTTTTTTAATAGTAATAGATAAATAATTTAATTTATTTGATGTAATAAATATTTGTGCTGTATAACAGTTGACAGTCACAAAATGTGTACTTATATACTACCTTTTTTACAACATTTGTACTGAACATCTAAATTTTAGAGGCTATATAGCAGTTGTCCAAAATGAGGATTGTTAAGGGCTGAACGCCCTAACCCCTCCATCCAACGCGAGCCCGGAGGGCGAGCGTATTAAAAATAAGCATGTTGGACAACTCGTATATAATTGCCATTATTATTTATGAATTTTGCATTATGAATTAATTTGCAACTTGATTGCATAAACTATATCCTATTTTTGTCGCAAATTAAAAATATCACTATGCGTAAAACTCTATACTTAGCTATATCTTTTTTGTTGTCGGCTTCTTTAGTCGGCTGTCATAATCATAGCCATAATCATGCAGGTCACGACCACGATCATGAGCATTCTGAATACGAAGAACATCATGACGAGGATGAAGATCATGACCATCATCACCACGATCATGATGACGATGAGGATCACGATGAGCATGATGGCCATGACCATAATGAAGATAAAAAACTGAATATGGCAAACGGTCATTCTCATACTGAGGATCTCCACAATGATGACGAGGAGGGACATAAGAAACATGAGGGTGAGGTTCACTTGAATGCCGCTGATATAAAGATGATCTCCACTGAGACAGCTGCTTTCTCTGAATTTTCCCACGTCATCGTGGCGACGGGTGAAATTCTTCCGACTACTAAGGGTGAGTCTTCTGTGGTGGCTCCTTTCTCTGGTATCGTCTCTATCGCTTCAGGTGTGACGATGGGTGGCAAGGTGAATGCCGGCCAGGTGCTTTTCTCTATCAGTACCAACGTGGGTGAGGCGAGTGATTTGGTGGAGAAGGCGACTATCGAATTGGAGGCTGCACGTAGGGAATATGAACGTGATTTGAAACTTAGTGAGGAGATGATTGTCTCAAAGAAGGAACTTAATGAATGTAAGGAGCGCTACGAGCAGGCTAAGGTGAAGCATGCCAACCTTGCCTCTAAAATCTCTTCTGGTAAGGCGACGTCGAAAAGCCAGATTGCTGGTTTTGTGAAGAGCATCAATGTCTCCGACGGTGCTTTTGTCAACGCTGGTGAGCAACTTGCGGTCGTATCGCAGAACGATAAACTTATGCTTCAAGTGAAGCTTCCTCAGCGTTATCAGAAAAGTGCGTCGAGCATCAAGACGGTTAAATTCCGCACTGCCTATGCTCCTGAGGTGTTCGCTCTTGATAAGATGGATGGCAGACAGGTGAGCCAGGCTATCACCACTGCCGACGGTGGCTACTATATTCCTCTGCTATTTGAATTCAAGAATATCAATAATGTGATGTCCGGCACAAGCGTTGAGTGCTATGTGGTGACGAAGGAGAAGAAGAATGTGATCACGGTTCCAAACTGTGCTATCGCTGAGGATCAGGGTGTTGCGCAGGTGTTTGTTAAGAAGCACGAGGATGCTTTCAAGAAGCAGTTTGTCACTCTTGGCGAAACAGATGGTGAGCGTACTGAGGTGCTTTCAGGTCTGCGTAGCGGTGATATTGTTGCGACGTCGGATGTGGCCCGTCTGCATCTTGCATCGTCGTCGAACGCAATTCCAGCACATACACATAACCATTAATAATTGGCGGATATGTTAGCGAAAATCATACATAATTCACTGACTCACAGATTATTTGTTATTCTCTGTGCAGTGGTTTTGACTATCTACGGTTTATATTCTGCCCATGAGGCGGAGATTGATATCTTCCCCGACTTGAATGCCCCTACTGTCGTTGTGATGACGGAGTGTGGCGCTATGAACACTGAGGATGTTGAGGCTCTTGTCTCCTATCCTATTGAGTCGTCGCTTTCAGGAGCGAGCGGTATCAGACGTATCCGCAGCACTTCCACTGATGGTCTGTCTATCGTGTGGGCTGAATTCGACTGGAGCACTGATGTGCTTGTGGCTCGACAGACTATCTCGGAAAAACTTCCTGAACTTTCGTCGGCTCTACCTGCTGAGGCTGGCCAACCTGTGATGGCTCCACAGTCGTCTATCATGGGTGAGATTTTCATCGTGGGTTTGCAGGCCGACTCCACATCTTTGATGGATCTTCGCACGTCGGCTGATTTTGAACTTCGTCCTCGCCTGATGTCTATCTCTGGTGTGGCTGGTGTCACTGTGATTGGTGGCGACGTGAAGGAGTATCAGATTGAGTTGGATGAACTTAAAATGCAACACTATGGAGTTTCAATCGCTGAGGTGACTGAGTCTCTTGAAGGTATAAATCAGAATGTTAACGGTGGATTCACCACTCGTCATGGCACAGAATATTCTGTGAGATGTGTCTGCTCCACTCGTGATACTGCCCTACTTGGTTCGGCATTCATCGCTAAGCGTGGCAACTATTCCGTCACTCTTTCAGATATTGCTGAGATTCATGTTGCCCCACGTTTTCCACGTATTGGAAAGGCTTCAATCAAGGGTAGCGACGCGGTGCTTCTTACTGTCACTAAACAGCCTGGAGCCTCAACTCTCGATCTTACTGAAGAGATTGAGAAGACGTTGGAGATTTCCAAACTTTCTCTGCCTGCCGACGTGAAGGTGCAGACAAATATTTTCCGTAGTTCGGATTTCATCAACAGAGCCATCGACAATGTGAAGAGCTCACTCTACGAAGGTATCTTCTTCGTGGCAATCGTCTTGATTCTCTTCCTTGCCAATTTCCGCACAACGGCTATCTCATTGATTACGTTGCCAATATCGGTGTTGACATCTATTTTGGTGTTAAAACTGATGAATCTTGGCATCAACACAATGAGTCTTGGAGGTATCGC
>DCIP01000133.1 GCA_002317115.1 Candidatus Scybalocola fimicaballi | reverse complement strand
AAGCACATGTTACTCCTAGTAAAGTGTTTAACCAGTTAATCTTTTTCATTATTCGCATGGTTATAATAGTAAGTTGCAAAACTACAATTTTTTCATAAATATTGCATAAAGTATTGATATATATTTATGAAACTTGTATAAATATTAAATATTTCGTAGGAAAGTATTGGTTGTAGTCTTGTCAATCTTTCTTTTTTCTAAATGTTTAATAAAGATGCGACTTGTTTGCCTACTGTCTCTGCGGAATACTCTTTTGCTTTTACCAAACAATCTTCTTTTTTGTTCGTTAGCAGTGATGGATCCTGAGAGATCTTGCGTAATACCTCCACCAATTCCTGATAGTTGCACTGTGTATAGCCGATACCTGTCTTGCCATCCTCAACAAAGTCGGTGAAACTCTGCCATCTTGCGGAAATTACAGGTAATCCTGCTGAGTATGCGTCGATTAGTGTGCCTGGCAAACCTTCTGTCGGGAATTTAGTAGGGAATAGAAGTGCATCGTATTCACGAAGAACCTCTGTACTCTTTGTGGCGTCGACACAGCCACAATAGCGAATATTCTCAGGAAAATTTTTCTGTAACTCAGTGAAATGCTCTGTATATGTGGGGTCAATCTGACCGTAAATGTCCAAAGAAAAATAGTTTGTGCTCTTGTCTGTAGTTTCAATTACTGCGTTTACCGCGTCGTCGATACCTTTCATCTCCATGATACGGGAGAAGATACATAGACGGATCGGGTTAGACGTTGACATGTTCAACTCTTCTTTCTTCAAAATTGTGATATTCTTGAAGTTAGGGACGATTGTGAGGTTGTTGAAGCCTTTTTCTTCCAACGCTCTCTTCATCACCGTTGTCTCTACCCAAATCTGGTCGAATCTTTTCAAAATAGGCTTTAGATATGAATATTTCTCGATATAACCAGCAAGCCAACCTCCGATCACATTGTAGATCAGCTTTGTGTTCTTTCCTCTGTACAAAAGACATAGCAACGGGAATAGCAATAACGCTCCGTGTGCAGGAAGAATTATCACATTGTCGCTATTTCTACATAGCTTGAAGAAATTCCAGAAGAAAGAGACTGGAGATGGTCGCATGCTCTGCATGTCCAACTCTCCGATTTCGTCTTCAGAAAGTTGTGCGTGTAGTAGACTTGCCAACTGCTTTGTCTTAACTGTCTGACCATCGAAAAGCGGTTTTTGCTTGGCCAAATATCCTATTATAGAAACTTTATATCTCATAATTTTTTATTTATTGTACAAATCTATATAATTTTTTGCACATTCTCGCATAGTGAAGGGCTTGTAAGTTTCTTTAACTTTTGTTTTCATGACAGAAATGTCATTGCCGCTCATCTGCAAAGCTCGTTTCAAGGCGTTATAGTAAGCCTCTTCTGAGATGTCCGTTGACAAGAATCCCGTGTCTCCATCTTTCACAACGTTAACAATTCCTCCAACTGGTGTGCATACAGGTATTGCTCCTGTTCCTAAAGCCTCAATCAATGTGATAGGCATTCCTTCGTATGTGGAGCACAAACAGAAGAAATCCGACGCTTTCAGATATTCCAACGGGTTATGTCTTTCTCCAAGGACGTGGCATATCGGACAATTTGCATCTTCTACGCCTTTGACAATCTCATCGGATAATTTTCCGATCAGCATTACTGTAAAGTCGAAACCTTCGTCGTGCAGTCTTTTTGACACTCTTGCCATAAGATCCTGTCTTTTTACGTCGGTGAAGCGAGCGATATGGACAATGACTTTTGAATTAGGTGTGCTTTTGTAGCTGTCAATTTCATTTTTGACACTTTCGCTGACCTCCAAATCTTCCGGCACATCTCGTCCGTTGAAAATCATTGGAGCCGTCTGTCCATAGAAATTCTCAAAAGACGCAAGACTCTCAGGCGAAATAGTGATTGGTGTCACCTTTCCTGTCTTAAACATGAATTTTCTTATGGCACCGCCTATGAAGTTGGCTGCTTCCACTTCTGCTGTGTTGTGGACAGTATGGAAGAATTTCGCTTTTGTTGTTAATACTGGTATTGGCATGTAAAGCATCGCTCTCAAATGAGAATTTACAACATCTGGAGCAAAATCGCGGATGGTTTTCCTTAGCTTGAATCCAAGCGAAAGGTCAAATCCCATTTTTTTATCCAAACTTACTAACTTTACTTTGTCTGAAAGGTCGTCCTTGTAAAAGCCTAATTGGCCTTCTGGTGCGAAAAATACGACGAGCATAACCTCATGGCCTTGTTCTGCCATTGCGTTACACAAATCGATAGTGAAACGTTCACCTCCTCCAGAGACTAGTTGCGGGATAACATTTAATATTCTCATAAGCTAATAAATTTGGGTTCGTAAACCATGTTAGATAAGTAAGAGCTATAGTTTAGTTGCGATAAATTCAAGAAATTTTTCCGGCGTGATCTGATCCTTGAATGGATTAGGTTTACACTCAAAATTCTTTATTTTCTCGACGTCGATCTCTCCATCCTTGGAAATTACGGAGATATAGTCTGGATTATAATATTTCGAATCTTTGATTGATTGATTGTTGGTTAGCAACATCTTTCCGTATGTGATTGCTTCCCAAACTCGCAGAGTCTCTCCTTTGGCTCCTTGTTGCATGATTTCCAACACGCATTTTGTGTTCTGTACGAATTGGATGCATTTTTCGTAAGGCAGCCAGATATCGTCGAAGTAGTGGATTCCACGTCGTTCCTGTTTGTAAGGCGGTCTTGCGTCCATTACGTAGAAATAGCAATTCAGACCTGCTTTCTCCAAAGTGTCGTAGGTCTCAAGAATTGTCTTCATTCGGTTTTTGGCACCTCCGACGAAGAATACGTCTGTCACCGGAGTCTCGTTCGGTTTGTCTATGATTGCTTCTTCGTAGACGGTAGGGTGGCACAGCATATTATATTTTTCTGCGTCGTCTTTGTCATACGTCACCAAGAGGTCGAACAAGTGTCGGATCGCGTCTGGCTTGGCACAGTCCGGCCATGTCTTGACCAGATCAATATAGTTTATCACTAATTTGCAGCCAGGATATCTTTGTCTTAGCCACCCTGCATAGTCTCTCATATAGTCGTAGGCAAGCCATCTCGCATCGAATATGAATACGATCGGTTTGCTTTGGTCTTCAAAATCGTTTTTGAAGTAAGTGTCGAACCATAACGACTTGCAAGGTATGCTGAAATACTTATTTGTTGTCTCTGAATGTTGAAGCTGGAATAATATTTTTAAAATTTTATTGTCTGGGTAGAAACCCATTACTGATCTGACATTCTTGCGTTTGCCGATTTTTTCATATATCACTCTGTTATACTCAAAGAATGATTCCAAAAAGAAAACAAAATTATATCTATCCATTGGCCTAATAGTATTAAGAGTTTTTCTTTTTCATATAAGTGTTATTTGGTAATATTTGTAGTAGTCAATAATTGGATGCAATAATATGAAAAAAAATGCAAATGAGCAAATATGAATCTTTAAAAAAGAAGTCACCAATGTCTGCCCATATAGGCAAACATTGGCGACTATTCTCTTTATGAATAAAAAAATCAAATGTCTTAAATTGACATCATAATCCAATGATTACTTATGGTTCTTGATACCGAACAGCTTTTTTATTTTATCAAAGAATGGAGTCCACAATCCGTAAGACTGCAAAATGTTCTCTTCCAAACAACCATTGTTGAACTCATTACGATGTAGGTCGTATGGGTTCTCTCCTGGTTTGATCCATCCAATCTTCACTGTGGCAGCAAGCTTGAATCCTTTCTCTTTGATTAGCTCAACAGATGTCTCATCCAAGTTGCCGTTAGGGTACGAGTAGATGAAAGAACAGTCTTCTCCATTTATCCCCTTCATTATCTGCGAACACTTGTCGATTTCTCCCGACAATTCGTCCTTCGCACACTTGTCGCTCATAACGTGGTCGTGAGTGTGATTTCCGAAATTTGCGAATCCACTTTCTTTCATCGTTTGAAGTTCGGACTCGTTCATAGTGATTCTCGGACCTTGGTACGCAGGAAGTTGATCTATTATCTTAGCTCTTTCTGCATTAGGCATCTGCCAAAGTTCGTCGACCTTGCTGTATAGATTCGACTCTCTGTTTTGGAAAGCTCTTGAATACCAATAGTAGCCATCCTCTATACCTTTTGTGGCAATAAAGAATGTCGCAGGAATCTGGAACTTTTTTAGAACTGGCAAAACATTGTCGTAACCACTCTTCCAACCGTCGTCGAAACTCACCCAAACGTATTTCTTATCCAATGGCTCGGCACCAGTGACAATGGAATACACTTTTTCAGGAGTGATAAATGTATAGCCTTGATCAACAAGCCAAGCCATTAATTTTTCAAATGGCTCTTTTTGTTGGTCATGACCATATATAGACAATATTGCGTCTTGCCTTTTCGAACACTTTTTTATCTCGTTATAATAAAAAAGATACAGAATCTTTGCTAAGATTTTTCTTATCATAAAAATTAGTCTCTTCTAAAGATATCACGAGTGTAAACCTTCGACTCTACGTCGTCCAAACAAGCATCGTAACGGTTTGCGATAATTGCCTGGCTCTGCTTCTTGAACTCTGCAAGGTTGTTGACTACCTTAGAACCGAAGAAGCTCTCTCCGTCAGCAAGTGTTGGCTCGTAGATGATGATCTCAGCACCCTTTGCCTTGATTCTCTTCATGATACCCTGGATAGCAGACTGACGGAAGTTGTCTGAGTTAGACTTCATAGTCAAACGGTAAACACCGATAACGCACTGGTGCTCTTTGCTTGCGTCCCACTGTCCGTTCTCTCCATAGTAACCTGCCATCTTCAACACTGCGTCAGCGATGTAATCCTTACGAGTACGGTTACTCTCAACGATTGCTGTCATCATGTTCTGAGGAACGTCTGCGTAGTTAGCAAGAAGCTGCTTAGTATCCTTTGGCAAACAGTAACCACCGTATCCGAATGATGGGTTGTTGTAGTGTGTTCCGATACGTGGGTCAAGACCGATACCGTTGATGATAGCCTGTGAATCAAGTCCCTTAACCTCTGCGTATGTATCAAGCTCGTTGAAGTAGCTTACACGTAGAGCAAGGTATGTGTTGGCAAATAGCTTAACAGCCTCTGCTTCCTTCATTCCCATGAATAGAGTGTCGATATTCTCCTTGATTGCACCTTCCTGAAGAAGCTTAGCGAATGTCTCGGCAGCACCCTTTAGCATGTCGACGTTTGTGACCTTAAGGATTGCCTGGTTCTCCTCCTCCATCTCTGCGTTCTGGATCAACTTTGGATAACCAACGATGATACGTGATGGCCATAGGTTGTCCTCCAATGCCTTCGACTCACGCAAGAACTCAGGAGAGAATAGTAGGTTGAACTTCTTAACTCCCTTAGCTGCATACTTAACGTATAGGTTACGAGTATAACCTACTGGAATAGTAGACTTGATTACCATGATTGCGTCTGGGTTGACACTCAACACAAGGTCAATCACGTCTTCGATATGATGTGTGTCGAAGAAATTCTTTACTGGATCGTAGTTAGTTGGTGCTGCGATTACGATGAAGTCTGCATCCTTGTATGCCGACTCTCCGTCAAGAGTTGCAGTCAGATTAAGCTTCTTCTCTGCAAAGTACTTCTCGATATACTCGTCCTGGATAGGAGAGATGCGGTTGTTGATCTTCTCTACCTTCTCTGGGATAACGTCAACTGCTGTAACCTGATGCTTCTGTGCCAACAATGTTGCGATTGACAAACCTACGTAGCCTGTTCCTGCTACTGCGACCTTGATATCTTTGAAATCTCTCATAATTTTTCTTTTTATAGTTATCGTTTTCGTTTTCGTTATCGTTTTCGTTTTATTTCGCTGTTCCGTAATATTTAGCATACCATTGTGCGAATGCTCTCAAACCAGTTCTAAGGCTTGTGCTTGGCTTGAATCCGAAATCCTGCTCCAATGGAGTAGTGTCGGCGTATGTCACTGGCACATCACCTGCCTGCATTGGCACAAGCTCCTTATGCGACTCGAAATCGTAGTCGGAAGGTAGAACCTTAGCTGCGATCAACTCCTCCTGAAGGATTGTCACGAAATCCAAAAGATTCTCTGGAGAGTTGTTTCCGATGTTGTACACCTTGTATGGAGGTATTGGTAGTCCATCCTCTCCGTTCTGCTTCTCTGGAGCATGCTGCATGACGCGAACCACTCCCTCTACGATATCATCAACGTATGTGAAGTCACGCTTGCAGTTACCGTAGTTGAAGATCTGAATTGTCTTGCCCTCACGAAGCTTGTTTGTAAAACCAAAGTAAGCCATGTCTGGGCGTCCTGCAGGTCCATACACTGTGAAGAATCTCAATCCAGTCGACGGAATGTTGTATAGCTTTGAGTAAGAGTGAGCCATTAGCTCGTTGCTCTTCTTTGTTGCTGCGTATAGAGATACAGGATTGTCCACCTTGTCGTCTGTTGAATATGGCACTTTCTTGTTTGATCCATATACCGATGACGACGACGCATATACCAAATGCTCTACTTCGTTGTGGCGACATGCCTCAAGGATATTGTAGAATCCGATAAGGTTAGACTCGATATATGATCCTGGGTTTGTGATAGAGTAGCGCACTCCAGCCTGAGCCGCAAGATTCACAACTACAGCGAACTTCTCCTCTGCGAAAAGCTGGTCGATAGCCGCTTTGTCTGCAAGATTAGCCTTTACAAATCTCCAATCACGACCAAGAGCCTCGATCTCCTTTAGTCTCTCATGCTTAATGTTGACGTCGTAGTAGTCTGTGATTGAGTCAAGACCTACGACTCTGATATTCTTAACGTCCTTAAAAAGTCGTTTCACAAGATTTGATCCGATGAAACCAGCGGCACCGGTTACAAGTACCGTCTTACCTTCTAATGAGATATTATACTTAACCATTTTTTATATTTAGTTTAGAACGTTTACTTATAGTGATTCGATCAATTTGATATACGAGTCCAAGAATTTCTCCTCTGTGTTTCTTTGCAGACAGATCTGACGGTTCTTGATTCCCATCTCACGTCTCTCTTCTTTAGAAAGCGACGAGATCTTTTGAATCGCGCTTACTATATCATCAATGTTTTCAGGATCGAACAAGAATCCGTTGACTCCTTCTTCTACGATGTAAGGATTCTCGTACGAATTACTGCAGATAACTGGCAATTCACATGACATTGCCTCTGCCACTACGTTAGGATATCCTTCGTATAAGCTTGGAAGGCAGAAGACGTCGGATTTGCGATACTCTTCTTCGATCTTTTTGTTTGCGTCATGAAGTGTAAGAATGTCGGATAACTCCAACTCCTTATACAGCTTCTCTACCTCTGCGTAATAGCTTGGGTTGTCGTTCTTGTCGCCATACCAGTCGAAATGAACATTCAATCCCAAATTCTTGGCCTTGTGCACTGCCTTCAAATAGGTAAGAATATTCTTTTGCTCTGTGTAGCGTGCAACTGTCACAATACGCATTGTCTCGTTGTTCACTGGCTCGTCTGCCGGAGTGAAACGGTTGACATTTACAAAATTAATAATTGGCAACACTTTTTTGCTCAAATATGGAAAATTTGTACAAATAAATTTTCCTTGGCAATTACTGTTTGGCACGATAGAGTCTGCCATTCTGTATAGATTGAACTGAATCTTGTCTCTTGTTGTAATGCATGTGTTGTTGTTACGCTCAGACACTACCAACTTGGCGTTATAGAACAGTTTGGCAAGACACATGGTCTCGTTGACTGATGGCAAGTAGGAGATGACTATATCTGGATTGTATTTGCGAACATACTTAGCAGCGCGCCATACACGAGTCTTCTTGTCTGCCAAATTTGGCAAGAATTCGTAGTCGACACCGTTTTGGTGTAGTAATGGCTCATAGAACTGGTCCTTTATATATGTGACCAATCGGCATGGATAGCCTGCCTTTGTCAGCATTATAGATAGTCCTACAATCTGACGCTCCGCCCCTCCAGGCCCTAAGTGCTCAATTATCAACAAAATTTTTTTCATGATGCTTATGACAATGTAGAATCTAAGTCGTTCTTTATCATTTACCTTTCTTCAATACTTCTATTGTGTCTTCTCTAAAGTAGAATAGAGCTGCAATCGTCAAGTATGTGATTGTTTCTATATTAAAGTTCGCATAGTAATACGAAATCGCTCCAATTACTGGAATGCATAGCAAGAAGAATAAAACCATCAGTTTTTCAAATGGGAAACACCGGATCTTCTTGCCATCGACTACTTGTATTATTTCGGAATCCCGGAATACGTAGTAGAAGACGAGCAGATATGCAATCGTAATCATAAATGGTCCGACGTTGCCCGCTGAAAGCATGAATGATCCCAAATGGGTGTAGAATACTCCCAAGTCCATATTACACTTCAATCCCATCTCTTTCTGGTAAGCTACACCACCTTCAAAATCTTTGAAGATAAACTTGTGAATTGAAGGGAATAGAGATTTTGTTGTCACACCGTCCGGAGCAGGATAGTAATCCCACAACTCGCAGAAATGGTAGTATGGCTGACCCAAGTACAACACGATACCTCCCTGTGTACCACTGTCTCGCTCTTCAAAACGGTCCTTTGTTACTGACAATGCGTATGTGGCGGCGGCAACAATCAAAACGGTACTGAATCCTACAGCCACACTCTTGATCTTAGCCGACATACTGTTCCAGAACATTGATACAGCCAAACCGATTAGTAGCACCCAGAAGAATGTTGCTGAACGGTCGATATTTAGGATACCATCCACAATTACGGTAGTCGAACTGACGAATGCCATGACATTGATCCACCATTTCTCCTTCAGGAATGTTATGTTGAAGAAGAATACGAAGATCATGATGACACTGGAGTTGATCAAGACTCTGACGGGGTATAGGATAAGCTCAATAGGAGCTGGATAAGTCGTTAGTCCGTAAGCGTCTCCTTCGTACACTAATTGCTTCAACTCTCCAAAGTCACCGTATGAAAGAATAAACTTCAAATCTCCCATGTACGCCAACAAGAAGCTCGCAAAGGAGAAGAAGTACACGTATGTGAATATACGCAAGAATTTTTTGCTGCGTAATGCTACCGCGCGATAAGAGTCGAAGTCAATCAAGTAGACTGGGATAATGAACATCGTTAGCAATATACAGTACAATATCGTTGGCAGCAACGACGCAAACGATACAAGATTGGGGTTGATGCCCATGACGTCAATACCTATCGCAAGAACAGAGGTTATCGTATATATCAAAGAAATATACGTACTCGCGTCTAAACCTCGCTTTAATAGAAGGTAAACTGACAATATGCTGAAGTATATAGCTGGTATACAATTCATAGTTTCTCTGCTATAAATGTAAGAAGTTTATCTGGAGTGATCTGATCCTTGAAAGGATTTGGCCCACTCACAAAATTCTTGATTTTTTCGACGTCGATCTCACCATCCTCAGAAATCAAAGAGACATAGTCTGGACTATAGAATTTAGATTCCTTTATGGCTTGGTTGTTTGTAAGCAACATCTTTCCGTATGTGATTGCCTCCCAAACGCGCAATGTCTCTCCTTTGGCACCCTGCTGCATAATCTCCAATACGCATTTCGTATTCTGTACGAATTGGATACATTTTTCGTATGGCAACCAGATGTCGTCGAAATAGTGGATGCCGCGTCGCTCCTGTTTGTATGGAGGTCTCGCATCCATCACGTAGAAGTAGCAGTTCAATCCTGCGTTCTCCAAGGCGTCGTATGTCTCAAGAATCGTTTTCATGCGATTCTTTGCTCCTCCCACGAAGAACACGTCTGTGACAGGAGTCTCGTTTGGCTTGTCAATCTTTACCTCTGAGTAGACGGTAGGATGATATTCCATGTTGTATTTCTTGGCATCGTCTTTGTCGTATGATATCATCATATCAAACAAATGTCTGATGGCGTCTGGCTTAGCGCAATCTGGCCATGTCTTTACGATGTCGATATAGTTGACCACTAATTTGCAATTAGGGTATTTTTTCTTTAGCCAAGCGGCATATTCACGTATATAGTCGTATGCCAATAGTCTTGCGTTGAAGATGAACACAATTGGTTTGCTTGGATCTTCAAAGTCATTCTTGAAATACGAGTCGAACCATAATGATTTGAATGGCAGACTGAAGAATTTGTTTGTGGTCATGGAATGCTGTAGCTGGTATAGCAATCTCATGAATTTGTTCTTGGGATAAAACTCAAATATCGTCTTGACATTCGGGCGTTTGCCTATTTCGGCAAATACCATTCTGTTGAACTCAAAAAATCCCTCTAGAAAATATACGAAATTATATTTATCCACGATTTCTGAACTTTTTTACAAACGACAATATGTATTCTCTTTCTGATTCAGAGAATAGTACATAGTAGGCTGATACAAGAAATGAGATTCCTACAACTATAATTGATACAAATAGTAGGGGAAATCCTTCAAAATTGACATATACTATGTATGCGATTGGAATCATTATTGCCATAAGTGAAAAAATTGGCAATAATGTCCTTTTCACGTATGTTTTCACGTCGTGACCTATCAGCGTCTTAATGAAATACATACCAATGAATCCATTCAACACTCCTCTTGTCATGATTCTGGAGATTAGAATCAAGTATGGTGGAATGCCAGTCCTACACAAAATGTATGACATTACAAGGTCGATAGCGAAACTGATACCGATAGCTATCTGATACTTGCTGATCTTACCTGTGGCCATGATGGCTGCGTTGAATGGTCCTGTAATCGCGTCGATAATACAGCATGATACCAATAGCTGGCAGAAACGGTTGGCATATTCTGGGACGTTGCCAAGCCATATCTCCAATCCAAGGTCAATGTTGATGATAAGCAGTGTGGCAGGCAAAAACATCAAAGCGAAAGAGAATTTTGATGTGCTGTTGATGAGGCTGCTTACTCGGCTTATCTCTCCCTGTGCGTAGGATTTTACAATCTGTGGCTGGAATGATGTCTGGAAACTTGCTACAAAGGTAGTCAATGCAGTCAACACTTGGTTGGCGATACCCATTGCGGCGTTTGCCACTACTCCCCAGAACATGTTAAGTAGGAATAGGAATCCGTTCTGAGTGGCGACATTGGCAAAGCCTCCAAACAGTGTCCATCCTGAAAACGCAAACATCTTGCTGAAGATGGCACGGTCGAGTATTCTGTTGTATCGGCATGTTGTGAATGCTCGGTTGCAGAATATCTTGTAAACTATCAGCATTGTGAAACTTTCCAAAGAAAGCAGTCCGGCATACAAGATAAGCTTATCTGCTTCTGAGAATCCAATCGCAAGCACGATTCCCAACTTTAGCAATGCGTCGACGATACTTGCGTATGCGAAGAAGTCCAATCTTTCGTATGCTACCACACTCGCTGCGTATGGAGCGCGAAGAAAGTTCAAACAGAATGTCATAATTGAGAATTGGTATGCCCAATTGGCTGCCTCCAATCTTCCTTCAGGGAATGAAAGTCGATTGTTAAGGAACCATACTCCAGCAGTCTCCAATAAAATAATCGCTGTGGCTACCATTATCAACTGGATCGAGATGGCTGTGTTGAACACTCTGGTCATCTTGCCCATGTCTCCTTCTCCAAGTGATACCGCTAAGAATCGTTGTGACGCTAATGTGAGGGCGTTGTCGATGAATGAGAACAAAATCACAATGCTGCCAACAACACTGTAGACTCCGAAATCGCTGACTCCAAGTTTCTCAAGCAATACGCGGGACACGTATAGCGACACCAACATGACAATGATGGTGCGGGCATACAAAGCTAATGTGTTCTTAGCTATTCGTTTGTTATCTGATGTGTAGTCGCTCATTTCTTTATCTTACAAAAATGCACACTCTCTACGATATACGTCGAAATCTTTGTTTGTCAAACTTTTGCACAACTCGGTGAACTTGGCGTCGTATGCAGATGGGTTAGGGAAACGTTTCTTGAACATCTCGCAAGTCAACACGAAAATTGCTGACTCATATTCCAAACCCAATCCGAAACTACGTTGCCAGTTGATGGCAATCTGATCGAACATCTTATTTATTGAATAATCAATGCTCTCTCCTTTCTCCATTAGTTTCTGCTGGTCTGCAAGCAATGCTCTGGTCACATAGAAACTGTCAATGGTTTTTGGCTTGCCATAGTATGTATGGGTGATGCTACCCAAATTTGTTGTGTAGTAATATGCAAGATTAGGAATAGTCACAAGTCGTTTCGCTCTTGGAATGATTAGCATCGAAACGTTTGAATCCTCAAACCAATATTTTTCTGGGAAGCAGATGTCCTTGAACAATGACGCTCTGTACACTTTTGCGACAGGGAATCCTTTGATATCTGTCTTCGCCGCGTTTGTGTTCAAATCGTGCTTGTAATTGTGCGAAATGACACCATCCAATGTCTTTTCATCCAATGTTCCTTGTGCTATATCTGCGTCATATTTGTAGGCTGCATCCATCAATGCCTCGATTGTCCCTTCTGGAATTTCGTCGTCGGAATCCACAAAAGTGATGTACTTTGCAAAAATATCCTTCAACGCTGTATTGCGGGCACCTGAATGTCCTTTGTTCTCTTGTGTATAGATGACAATTCTGTCGTCCGACTCATACTCCTTCAAAATCTCACCACATCTGTCTGGTGAACCGTCGTTGACTGCGACAACCTTGAATTTGTATTTGGTTTTCTGATTTAGAATTGAATCGAGACATTTTTTTAGAAATTGTTCTGCTTTGTATACAGGAACAATGACTTGAAGATCAACATCCTGTGATGTGATATTGTTTTCGCATAATGCAGAACTCTTTACATCAGGGTGCTTTTCGGAAAGTAATCTTTCAGCATCTTCTGCCGACATGGGAACGAATGATTCCCCTTTTGAACACAACTTGAACAAAAGGTTTTGGATCCAGCTTCCGCAATGCAACAACAAAAAACCTTTATTGATTTTCCTTAATCTTAAATATGAGTCTCTATTCATTCTTTATTTTCGATATGTTCCTGGTTTATAATGCGTAAATGTCAATCTCTGTATTTTTAATACATAAAAATTCATGATATCAACGCACACAATTGCAAAAATATAAAAAAATAATGTCCGACATTTGGATTTAATTTTTTTTAACATGTCGGTCCCTATATGTTTTATCGCATTTTATTGTGGATTGTGATGACGTTGGCTGTCGTCTCTGTTCCTTGTGATATTTTAAGTAGATTTACTTCGTATATCTTTCGATCTCAATTAAAAACCAGTTTCCTCTTATGCTTATAAAGTTGTAGCTGGTGCTCTTGACCCCGTTTTCAAATGTTATGATACGTCGGTTGTTGGCATCTTCACCAGTTTGCACGAAGCTGCATATCTGTGTTGTCTGTCCTATGAAGCCGACGGGAGCCCATGTGCGTGGCATGTGTAGTTTGCTCGCTGTCTGAGTCTCTTTGTTGTCAGCTGATACTTGTATTGTCTTCTCTGGTAAAGGGAAGATGATAGTTTTCTTTTGGTATTCGACGTCTGTGGAGAATCTCTCAAGAAATTCCATGAAACTCTTGTCGGTGTACTCGTTAGCTGTTATGGCTCGACTGTTGTTGAGCTTCCAGTTCTTCCCTTGCTTGCTGAAGACGTGTCTTGTGCCGTTAAGCTTAGCACCATTGGTGATCGTGACGTCGACATTATCTTCCTTAGCAACTGATTCAAGAGAGTCGGCACAAATGACTACTATTCGGTTCTTGTTCTTTAGATTTATTGTCTGCCAACCGCTCGCGACTAATGTCCTGTTGCTGTTGCTGAAATATGGGTAAGCCACCTTGTCTGCCTGGCTCTTTGTGTCTACAAAAAAGTCCACAAAGAATTTGGAAAACTGTTCCGAAAAACAGTTTTCCAAAGTTAAAAGACTGAATATAAGCAATGTGACTGCCCTTATTGTCATTTTGTTTTATTACCAGTAGTAAGAATAAGTTGCAAAGATGTTAGAGTTCTTTACACTTGGAGCTACTTTTATGACTCTGTCGTTGAAGTAGCCTGGAATAATGTCTTTTTCAAAGTAATCGCTGTTGCAGATGTTGGCGATGCCGAGCTGATAGCCGATAGACACTGCCCATTTTGTCTTTACATACACACCAGCCTTTAACTTGAATCCGAAGTCGGCTTTCTTATAGATTGCACTCTGCTCCTCTGTGTCCTGGTTAGGCGCGAACAAAGGAACTTTCTCTGCCTCTTCTTCTGTCATCAAACGAGTGTCGCCATCGTAGTGTCTCTTTCCTCCCAATCCGATTCCAAGTGTTGGCGCCACTGCGATAAACGGCTTAGACTGGTTGTGAGAAAACTGCCATCTTGCATATAGAGGAATCTCCAAATATGTAAGACGCTCTTTTGCTGATAATTTGTTCTCAACATCATACTTGATCTGTGATCCGATCACGCTGATATTAAGCTCTGGTGCGATAGAGAAAATGTTCTTAATTGGAAAATCGGCACCGATACCGATTACTGGACCAAATCTGTAATCTGTCTGGTGATAGTCTGATGAATAAGTAGACATGTTCAAACCAGCGTGGACTTCTAACATTACTTCGCGAGGCTCATATAGCTGATCCTCTTTCTTCAATTCTGGATTTCTCTCCTTTGCTGTTGCCTCATCGAATGCCTGCTCTGGGTCAATTAGAGGTGCTTTCTTTGTGGTGTCAGCAACTGCTGCCTCATTCGACTTCTTGGATTTTGCCGAAGTGTTGAAGCATACAAAAAGCGAAAGTGCCAAACCTATTAAAAACGTGTTTTTCATATCTTGCTCGTTACCGATAAACAATATTTCTGCAAATATATGCAATAATTGTTAATAACTTTGCTCTTTCAAGAAAATAATCATCTTTTCTATGTCTTTATATTTTGGAGTATCCTCCTCAAAACGTGGAAAAAAGGCTCTGATATCCTTGTAGACGCGGTTTGTCACTGGCGACAATCGATCGCTACATTTAAGTGCGTCGACTGCCTGCACGATTGCCATGAAGTGAATGGCTATCACCTGAAATGAGTTGTCAATAACTCGTTTAGCAAGCAAGGCGGAGTTCGTTCCCATTGACACAATGTCCTGATTATCATTGTTGTTAGGGATAGAATGCACGTACATTGGATTCGACAATGTCTGACACTCTGCTGTAGTGGAGCAGGCTGTAAACTGTGATGCCTGTAGTCCGTAGTTCAAACCAAGTTTACCAAGGTTGACAAATGGAGGTAGGATGCCGTTGATTCTGTCGTGGAATAGGTAGTTCATCTGTCTCTCACACAACATCGTCATTTTTGTTACGGCAATCTTCAATTTGTCCATCTCGAAAGAGACGTAATCACCGTGGAAATTACCTCCGTGGTAAACTTCCTCTGTGTCAGGATCCACAATCGGATTATCGCAAGCTGAGTTTACTTCGTTGATCAATACTCTCTCTACATTCTCTACCGTCTCCAATATAGGTCCAAGAATCTGCGGAATGCATCTTAGCGAGTAGTATGGCTGCACTTTATGCGTGAACACGTCTTCTGTGTGTTTTTTATCGTACATCTCGCTCTTTCTGTCGAGCATGCATTTGCTTCCTTTGGCAATCTCACGCATTTGTTCTGCGATGATGCCCTGTCCACGCTGACGTCGCACCGCATTGATTGGCTCCGACATGAAATCGTCGTATGAGCTGGCAATCTCATTCATCATCACGCTCGCGATTGTGGCAAAACGAAGGAGCTTTTTTGCATTGATTAGGTTGACAAGTCCGATACCTGTCATAAATGAAGTTCCGTTTGTTAGCGACAAACCTTCTCGGATAAACATCTTGATTGGCTCAAGTCCGCACTCTTTCATCACTTCGCCAGCCGGACGCTTCTCGCCTTTGTAGAAGACCTCACCCTCGCCAATCATAGTAAGGGCAAGATGGGCAAGCTGCACAAGGTCGCCGCTCGCACCCACGCTACCGTGCTCTGGAATGAAAGGAGTGATGTCTTTGTTGATGAAATTCATTAGCAAGTCGACGATACTCTTATGGATTCCGCTTTTGCCCTGAGTGAATGTGCCGATACGTGCGATCATGGCTGCTTTCACATAGACGTCGGGCAATGGGTTGCCAGCGCCAGTGGAGTGGCTGCGGATAATGTTGTATTGCAAAGCCTCACGGTCTTCGTCGGAGATACGCCATTGAGCCATAGGCCCGAAACCAGTGTTGATCCCGTATATGATACGGTCACCAGAGAATGATTTTAGGAATTCGTAGCTTCTGTTTACTCTCTCCCATACGCTTGGAGCAAACGCAATTTGTTCGCCTTTGTAAAGGATATTCTCAATGTCGCTTAAAGAAATATAGTCGATGTTTTTCATCTTGAATTTTTATATACTCTCGCAAATTTACGGATAAAGGAAGAATTAAAAAAGGTTATGCTCTACAAATTCCTTGTTGTAAAGAAAAGTGGTAAATATGCAAGGATAGGGGATATAAAAAAAGAGCCGGAAGCATCGCTCCCGACTCCTTTCTGATTTAATAGGATAAAATTTTTACTTGCCGTTTTTCGTCTTCGTCTTCGTCTTCGTCAACGTTAACGTCAACGTTATTTATTCACCACCAATTTCTTCACTGCTGTTTCGCCGTCAATAGTGGCTTTCACGAAGTAGATTCCGTTTGGTAGGGTAGAGACGTCGACTCTTGATTCGTTGCTTATCGCTACCACGTCGCCAATAGCGTTCATGATTGATACGCCCTCAATATCGCCTTCGCTATAGATATAGATGGCTGTCGACGCTGGATTTGGCACAATTGCGAATTCTCTCTTTACGATTGTCTCGACGTTGGTCTTCTCTGTTGTGAATTTCAACCAGTCGATGTCTACCCAATCTGATTCGATTGTTAGCGTCAATACGTGTGTGCCTTTCTTTAGGTTGAATTTCTTGCTCTGGATCTGCTCTGCGTATGTTCCCCAAGCTCCGGTTTTCTCCACGTTGACAGTATAGTCGATGCTCTTGTCGTCCATCAAAAGGGAGAATTTACCACTGTTGCCTCCTTCTCCTACGCGAACTGTCAACTCATACTCTCCATCTTCCTCGACGTCGACTGTATATTTCATCCACTCGCCGCTCTGGCAGTTTCCTACGATGTAGTCGCTTCCTTCTTTCTTGATATCGACGTCGTCCGAACGATATACGTTTGTGTAGTCGTCGCATTTATTGCCCGATGAAAGATCATAATATGCGACGTTGCTACCTCCTTCATCGTAGTTTTCTGCTTCGATCTTTCCTGGAAGTTTTGCTGCCACACCTTTGTATGGAGTCGATTCCTTTGGCTCAACCACGGCACTTCCATCTGGACATTTGCCGTCGAAATCGATCATTGTAAGCATCTTCTCTGCGTAACGTTTTCCGAATTCAGTGTAACTGTCGTGCTTGAAATGTAGACGGTCGCTCTCTCCAGAAAGCCCGGCTGAACTGATCACTGCGCAGTTGCTGATTTTGCTTGGTAGTTGTGCGATTACGGTGTTGTGCCCTGCGCATGCACCTCCCTCAAGCATCTGACCAACAAGGATTGGTGTCTTTGATGGCTCAAGACCAAGATCTTTGCAGAGATTGTTGTAGAAAGTCTGTACCATTGTCAACCATGCCTGCTGACCTGAGTCTGATTCTCCCTGATGTACGATGATTCCCTTGATCACTCCTGTCTCCTGTGCTTTCTTTGCACACTCCACGATTCTCTTATATGGGTTGTTGTCGTACTCTTTAGCCATATTCTGTAGCCAGCTCTCTGAACTGCTGAAGTAGCTTCCACACTGGTTTGGATCGAATGCCTTGAAACTTGCTCCTGCGATTGCCACTGGTATAACTCCGATTGTTACGCAATCTGGCACTCCGTCTGCCATTGTACGGATGAAATTATCAGCAAGTGAGTAGCCTGCACCTGGAGCACACATTGGCGGAACGGCAGGAATCCATGATCCCACGTTGCCACGGCTGTTTGCTGTGCTCATCATCTTGATACGGTCGTGAGTAGCTTTGTCTGAACTCTGCACTGTGGCATTTCCCCACATGTTCGACTGACCGATGGCAATATAAACCTGTAGAGCCTCTTTTGGATCGACGTCGCTGCCACCCTGATTGCCACCCTGCTGACCTCCTTGGTCTCCAGCTTGTTGACCTCCTTGCTGTCCGCCCTGGTCGCCCCCTTGGTCACCGCCTTGCTGTCCACCTTGTGAACCACCGCATCTGTCAATTCCCTTAGATGCCTTCTCTTCACGAATTTTGTTGAAGAACTTGATCATCTCGTCTGTGTATTCTCCATTTACCTGATGACCGTGGCCTGGATTATACCATTCAACGTAGATTCCAGCTTTCTTTAGATTATTTGCATATTTCTCGCCCTCACAACATGGCACGATATTATCTGTAGTACCGTGGCAAATCATGTGAGGAACGTCATTAGCGTCGATGTATGTGTTAGTTCCAAGTGTAGCGTGCTTGTCTGGACATGACTGTGGTGTGCATCCGCCTACCATATCGTTCTCTGGCGACATATTGATTGGATTACCACACGACTTATCTCTACAGTCAACTGGACCAGACCAATCGCAAACTGCGTCGACTGCACTACATTCGCTTGTGAACTTTCCAAGTTTTCCTTCGATATCGATAGATTCACTACCTACTTTAACGACTGTCTCACCGTTTGTCACACCCATCATAGACGCCAAGTGACCTCCTGATGAGAATCCAGAAATACCGATGAATGAATCGTCGATCTTAAGATCTTCCTTGTTTCCACGAAGATAACGCACTACAGCCTTGATATCGTTGATCTGTGCAGGCCACAAAGCGTCGTTGTATGTTCTGTGGTTAGGAGTGACAAAGATATATCCAGCATCCA
>DCIP01000161.1:3779-24657 GCA_002317115.1 Candidatus Scybalocola fimicaballi | reverse complement strand
AAACCAACGTTGTGCGGAGGATTGAGTGGAGCCAACAACTGGATCAAAGTGGCTAAAGAACGTGGAATCGGCTATTGGGCAACGTCGGCTTTGGAGAGCAACGTCGGCTTGCTATCTATTGCGCAATGGTCGTCAACAATCGGCGTCGAAATTCCACAAGGTCTTGGCACTGGAATGATCTACAGCAATAATGTGGATAAAGGTCTGCATATTGAGGGAGAGAAGTTGTGGTGGAGAAATGAAAATGCAAAATCATAAATGCTGAACGCTAAATCTATCGGCAAAACATGAAATTTGCAATCTTAGTTTCTTCGGATCCATTTTTCGATGGAGTATTCCAAAGTACGTTGCTAAATGAGAATAGCAATGGCTCCTACGACGTCATACGTTTGATTAGCGATGGCGACGGAGTGGTGGAAACTCTGAGTGAAACTGAGAAAATATTAGTACGAAAGACAACCAATTACGAGCCTGAAACTATCTTCAGACTCTTCATAAAGAAAGCAAAATATTCAATCTCAGTTTATAATACTGAGATGGCTAAATTGAAAGTCGTTTACGATGACAAATCAAATCCACGTCGCAACGACTCTGTTTTCGCCAAAATCCTTAATTATATCGATGCTCAAGCAAAGGAGATTTATTCTATCCTTGCTGCCAATCCAGATATCTTACTTGCTGTGCGCCAGCCACATGCCAAGCAGATTCTCAAATCCGATACTTTCACCATATCTGATGAGAAATCTAAAGTGCATCCAAAATTCACTTTTCTCGACGACGGCTCTATCCGCTACAGCATGAGCATCTCTCATTCCAATCAGATTATTCCGCTTGGTGAAATCGAGAGAAAGAATGTCAGGATTGTCTGCACTAATCCTTGTATGGCCGTTTTTATGCTTGAGAACGACGCTACTACCTATGGTTCAAGGATTCTCTCGTTTGAGAACGCAAAATCGTCAATTTTAGCACCATTTTTCTCAAACCCATATATTCCAGTCAAACCAGAAAGTGTCGACAAGTATTGTGGTTCTTTCATCTTGGACCAGCTTTTTAAATTTGATGTTATTCTTGATGGAATTGAATGCGTGAAGGTTAAGACATCTCCAATTATTAGGCTAACGATAGACAAGGCTTTGAATAACAGGAGTGTGCTTCGTCCGACGGTGGAGTATATTAACGAAAACGAAGACGAAAACCAAAATGGACATGTATTCAGCTATAGTCTTGATAATTCGGCTAAGGGTATTGAATATGCAGGAATAGTGGATGGACATCCTAAATTCTTTGTTGTTGAGCGAGATCTGTTTAAGGAGAATGGGATAATGGATGATCTCTATGCAACGGGATTAGTGATGACTGAGGATTATCTCACTACCGAAGACAACAGTTCGGAATGTAATATCTATCAGTGGATTACGGAGTATGACGGACTATTTGACAATGTGATTATCGATGCTCCTAACTTTATTCCGATGGAGCCACGTCTTGTCTATCACCACGATGTTATCGGCGATTGGTTTGATCTTAAAATCTACGTTGAGGTTGGGGATGAAAAAATCCGTTTCAAGGATATCGCGGCTTTGATCAAGAGTGGAGAGCATATTTTCCATTTTGGCGACGGTAGGTTTTTCGTCATTCCAGATATATGGTTTAGTACCTACGCCGACTTGGCTAAAGTAGCATCTGCATCACAAGGAGATAATATCAAACTGCATCGTTCTTCGTCGGCTTTGCTTGAAACAGTGTTGGAGAAGAAGGAAATGCCAATGTTGACTAACGTAAAGGTGGAGGTGCCTGAGTTTGTTAATGCCACATTGCGTAAATATCAGGTTGAGGGATTTCATTTTCTTGTAAACCATTATCTTTCGACTATTGGTTGTATTCTCCTTGACGACATGGGATTAGGCAAAACATTGCAGACGATTGCGATGTTGGCTTATGTGCATAGAGATAGTGTCGTAAAACGTAAATCCGTAGGGGCAGGTTTCAAACCTGCCCGCCAAGAAAATTCCGATACAACCAACATGGTTCAAAGATCGTTGTTTGATGATTTTGAATCGGATAATTCCAATACCTCGGAATCAAACACAAAAGAGGCAGACGCAAAGGATTGTACCAACGATGAATCAACAATGTTGCAGGCATCGTTGGTTGTCGTTCCCGCGTCGCTATTGACAAATTGGCGACGTGAATTGGAGAAATTCTGTCCGTCACTCACCGTCTACACACATGCGGGAAAGGATAGAAAGAAGAATCTGAAATATATCTTCAAAACATACGATATAGTATTGGTTTCAAGCAATTTGCTTCAAAAGGATTCGCATCTATTCGTAGAGTCGATGCCAGAAACGATGGTGATTGATGAAAGCCATAAACTGAAGAATGCCAACACCAAATTCCATCATGCAATCAGTGGAATCAAACCACATTTCGTAGTTGGATTGTCTGGAACTCCGATTGAAAACAGTATCGTCGACCTGCATTCTCAATTTGCGATTATCAATCCATACCTTCTTGGTTCGCTTACTGAATTTAAGAAAGCCTATATGAAAGGCGATAATCTGCCTGTTGAATCACGTGAAGCAATAGGCAGAGTCATCGCACCTCACACTTTGCGCCGCACACGAGACGAAGTGCTTGGCGATCTTCCACCGTTGACTGAAATCGTTTGTTCACTCGACATGGATGATCAGCAGTCTGAGATGTATGAGATTGAGAAGAGTGCGGCACGCAACGAAGTGATGAAGATCATCGACTCTTCAGAATCTGGAGTGAAAGCACTCACTGCTTTGATCCGATTGCGTAAACTTGCCTTGCATCCTAAGATGTACGATGAGACGTATAATCTCGAAAATCCTAAGACTCGCTGGATCATCGACTTCCTAAAAGAATTGCGTGAGGAGAAGCATAAAGTGATAATTTTTGCCACATTCTCCACATATTTTGATTATCTTTATGAAGAATTAGCCAAATCTGGCATTTCATCGTTGATTTTCACCGGTGAAACGAGGAATCCCGACCAGGTGCTCGACCAATTCCAAAATGATAATTCAGTGACGGCTTTGCTCACCACTTATCAGAAGGGAGGTACCGGTCTTAACCTTACTGCAGCCTCTTACGTGATCCATGCTGAGCAATGGTATAATCCACAGCTCACCGATCAAGCAACAGCAAGAGCACACCGTAGTGGACAGACAAAACCAGTGACGTCGTACCATCTTCTTCTCAAAGATAGTATCGACGAGAAGATTTTCAACCTTGCAAAAAAGAAACGTGAGGTGGCAAACGGCACTCTGGATATGGCGAAGATGTCGGCAGAAATGGCTTTGGATCTGATTTGACGAAAACGAAGACGTAAATACAATGAAATATATATCTCTCTCCTCGTCATCAAACGGAAACTGCTATTTGTTTGAAGACGGAGACACAAGATTCTTAATCGACGCAGGACTCACAGTCAAACGCATCAAACTGCTTTTGGCTGAGATCGGTGTGGAACTTTCATCAATAAAGGGAGTCGTGTTGACACACTCTCACCGTGACCATACTAAGGGTGTGCCGACGTTGGTTTACCGTCACAACATGCCTCTATATTGCACGTTGTCGACACTACAAGATTTGGAGAAAAATACAGGCAAAGATGTCGACAGAGCTTTGTGGAGAGAGGTTAAATCACATGAGGAGTTTGAAATCGATGGTTTCTCACTTCTGCCTATGCCTGTCAGTCACGACACAAGAGACTGCCATGCTTACCGTGTGAAAATAGGGGATAAAGTGTTGACTCTTGCCACTGATTTGGGTAAAGCAACGGATGAGTTGATGGAGGCAGTTAAGATTTCCGACCATCTGATTATCGAGTCGAACTATAGCGAAACACTACTGCAACTCAGTTCATACACAGCCTTTTTACGAGGCAGAATAGATTCCGACTGCGGACATCTATCAAATGTGCAAACGGGTGAGATTGTGGATTACGCATGCAAAGAGGGTAGGGTGAAGCATATCCACTTGGCTCATATCTCTGCCAATTCCAACAATCCAGAGACAGCGTTAGGCCATTCCAAGAAATTTGTCACATCAGGAGTCAAGATAGATGCGTTGCCACGCAAAGAAATGAGTGAAATGTGGGAAATGTAGGTTTATTTAATTCCTCTTGCAGACTTCACAGTTTCCCAAGCCATATTAATCTGCTTCATTGTCTCCGTAGCCTGACGAATAGCCTCGTCGCCCAAATTAGAAACTCTATCAGGATGATATTTGATTGCCATAACACGGTATGCTTTTTTGATCTCTTCATCGGAAGCACTTACGTCTACACCAAGAATAGTGCAGGCCTCATTTCCTGACATCGAATTTTTTCTCTGATAGTTGCTGTTGCTATTTGAATTTGAAGAATCTCCATTACTGCTGTTATAGCTATTATTGCTGTAACTCTTTGAGTTGTCTTGTTTATTGCTATTGTTTTCCTTATTTTTTGATTTCTTGTATGAATTATTAGATGAGGTTCTATTATATTTTTTTAAGAAGTTGTTTAAAATACCACGGAATTTGTTTTGAGAAATACCCAAATTATTCAAAATACCATAAAGCACTTTTTCCTCTTCGACAGAGTAAATTTTATCTGCATATATCACTTCCAAAAGATCCGTGACAAATTTTACCTTTGCTCGATCATCAATTTGATATTTGAATATCAAATAAATACTATATAAGTCGTATTTATCATTAATAATCTTTTTTAACTGTTGGAGTGCATCTTTTTGATCACTTTCTCCTATGTAGTATTTACGTATAAACGCTTTAATAGAATCCAATTCACAACTCATCTGTCGTCCATCTGCTTTCATTACTTCTGCAAGGAGAACAAGAAAACAAAATCTTTGATCTATACTCTTATAAGAATTATGGGCGTATTCGGAGTAGTTGAAGCTTCCCGACTTTTGCTTTCTATAAAAGATTGTTTTAATGCTTTTGTATTGGGTTTCAGGAATATTAAGTTTATTGGCAATAGTCTTTATAATAAAATCCTCGCTACTTAGAAATTCGCCATCGGCAAAAGCTACTGCCATTAATTCTGTTAGGATCGCACTTTTGGCTGCATCATCAAGATTTTGGTTTATATAATCACAATATTTTCCGTATGTTAGATTAGGATTTTTAAGATACTTTGCAAACTTATTAAGTGCATTATTCTGTTCATCTACAGTCAGATAATATCGTTGTATAGTGACTTTTACTCTTTCCAATTCGGAATTGGTCTGTTTACCATCATAATTCATCACTTTTGCAAGCAATGCCAAAATGCAGTCCCTAAAATCAACAATACATTCTGATTCATAACTATTGTTTTTTTCCTCATTATCTCGTTTGTGGTCTTTATTTATTCTATTTAGAAACAAATATTGAGCAAGTACAATTCCAATAATAAAACAGACTGCAATGAGTATGAAAATCTGATATTTTATACTAACTAAAAGTAATAACAAATCAGCTATCAAAATAGTAGTTTCATATATTTTGCTATTTAGAAAATCACTTATTTTGCTCATTATGACAATTTGTTAGAATTAGTTCACAAAAATACAATAAAAAGTTATATCTGCAATTTANNATTTAAGTCATATCCCAAACCTATGTGATATAATCCACCTATTCGTGCGATTTTCTAACCATTCGATTGCCTATAATTTTGCAATCAGAAATTAAACTATAAGGGTAAACTAAAACGGGTAATTAATGGGTAATAAACTAAGAATCATATCACGGCAAAGTCCGTTGGCTTTATTGCAAGTCGACGAGGTGCTCCGTACTTTGCCTCCAAATATAGAGCATGAAGTGATTAAGGTCACTTCGTATGGCGACAGACATAAGAATGTGTCGCTGATGAGCGACTCTATCTCGCCAGATTTTTTCACTCGTGAACTTGACCGTGCACTTTTAGATGGCGACGCTGATATCGCTATCCATTCAGCAAAAGATCTTCCTTACCCGTTGCCAATCGGAATCAAGGTGGTGGCTCTGACTAAGGGTGGAGACAAGAGTGATTCTCTGGTGTCGAAGGGTAATGTTAAACTTGCAGATTTGCCTTCTGGTAGTAGAATCGGAACAAGTTCAGCGGTGCGCAAGGCGGAATTGCTTGCACTGCGTAGCGATATTGAGGTGGTGCCTATTCGTGGCACTATCGAGGAGCGTATAGCCCAGGTCGACGACGGTTATGTCGATGCTCTTATTGTTGCGACGTGTGCTTTGGATAGGTTAGGTCTTAGCCATCGTGCGGCAGAGAAACTTCCGTTCAAGACGCATCCTTTGCAGGGTAATCTGGCTATCACTGTGGGAGATAAGGCTCCTGATTGGATAATTGATTTGTTTACTCCGTTTGATATCCGTAGAGAGTATGGCAAAGTTACCCTTGTCGGGTTTGGTCCTGGTGATCCTGATTTGCTGACAATCAAAGGCTATAAAGCGTTGGAGCATGCCGACGTCATCTTCTACGATGATTTGACTAATGAATCTTTCTTGAATCAGTTTAAGGCAGAGAAAATCTACGTTGGTAAACGATCAGGCAAACATAGCCATCATCAGGATGATATCAACGAACTCTTGTATCAGTCTGCCATTCAAGGCAAAGATGTGGTGAGATTGAAAGGTGGAGATCCGATGTTATTCTCACACGGAAGGGAAGAGGTGGATTTCTTACGTTCAAGAATGGTCGACGTGGAGATTGTCCCAGGCATAAGTTCGGGAAACGCTCTTGCCTCACTCCTCCAGATTCCTCTTACTCATCGTGGTGTGGCACGTAGTGTGGCTATGGTGTTAGGTCATAGCGATGAACCTCAAACTCCTGATGCTGACACTCTGCTTTACTACATGGGAGGATCATCAATAAGTAAGATTGCAAACTCATTAATCGAGTCCGGACGAGATGATAATACTCCCGTCGCTATTGTTACCAACGTATCTCTTCCAAATCAAAGGGCAATCTATTCCTCATTGAAGGAGTTGAGATATGCAATTTTCAAGGACACTCCAGTTTTGCTGATGATTGGAAATGTGGTAAAATTTGTGGCAGAAACGACGTCGCAAATCACTTACGACACTGGCACACAATCATCCACTCCATTGATCAAAATCATTCCAACGAATGTCAATATCGACACTACAAAAGCCGATTGGCTCGTCTTTACATCCCGATATGGAGTAAGATATTTCAATGGTGCGACGGAAGGAAAACATATCGCAAGTGTTGGACCAGTAACGTCGGCTGAACTCAATAATCGAGGATTAACACCTGATTTTGAATCACCTACGGAGTCGGCAGAAGGATTATTAGAGTTCTTTAGCAAACTCCCGTCGCAACACATTATTCTGCCACGATCAGACAAAGGGTTGAAAGCATTGAGCGACGGATTGATTGCACAAGGCCACGTAGTTGAGGATATTCCCGTTTACACAAACCGACCAAATACTGATGCTCAACCGATTGATTTGAGCAAGGTGGATAAGGTGATTTTCTCATCTCCGTCAGCAGTTGAGGTGTTCAAAAATCTCTATGGCAACGACGTTCCAAAACATTTATTATTAATCGCTAAAGGAAAGACAACTTATGAAAAGATTCAGACAATATAGACTTACACAAGAGGTTAGAGATAAATATGCAGATGTACAACCTATTGAATCTCACGATTTTATATATCCATATTTTGTAGTCGACGGAAGTGGACGCAAAGAGCCCATCAAGACAATGCCAGGTATCGACCGTTTTTCAATCGACACTTTGCTTGACGATATAGCGGAACTAATCAAACTTGGTATCGACAAGGTTTTGTTGTTCGGCGTTATTCCACAGAACGAGAAAGATGAACGTGGTTCGGCAGCATATAGTCCAGACAATCTAATCTCACGTGCGGTGAGAGCCATCAAGGAGAAATATCCCAAGATTATTGTTTTTACCGACATCTGTTTATGTGAATACACAAGCCACGGACATTGTGGTTTGCTTCAAAACAACGACGTCGACAACGATAGTACATTGCCACTACTTGCAGAAATGGCTTATCAGCATGCACTTGCCGGAGCCGATTTCGTAGCACCGTCAGCGATGATGGACGGACAGATTGAGGCATTGCGACGTCGGCTTGATAGCGATGAGCGTACAAAATCCACACGTATTCTTGCTTATTCAGCTAAGTATGCGTCGGCTTATTATGGACCATTCCGTGACGCTGCTGATTCAGCTCCGTCTTTTGGCGACAGAAAGACATACCAGATGGATTACCGCACTAAGAATCAGGCTCTTGAAGAAATCAAAGCAGATATTGAAGAAGGTACAGATTGGATTATGGTCAAACCAGCAATGGCTTATTTGGACATCATCTACCGTGCCGCACAGGAATATCCTGAATATCCACTCGTCGCCTACCAGGTGTCGGGCGAATATTCAATGCTTCTCAATGCCGCACTACAAGGATTGTTTGATCGACGTCGCATTTTCCACGAATCGTTGACTGCTATCAGACGTGCAGGAGCAAAATACATCATCTCATATTACGCAAAGCAATACTGCTTAGATAATAAATAATCTGCAATGAATTTCTTGCCAATAAGCATCAACATAGAAGGGAAAAAGATCCTCATTATAGGAGGTGGAAGGGTAGGGCTACACAAAGCCACTATCCTCCACCGCTTCACCAATGAGGCGACGGTGATCTCCCCACAATTCAAAGATGGTTTCGAAGCTCTACCATTCAAACTCATTCAGAAGGAGTATGAGCCATCCGACCTCGACGGAGCCTTGCTTGTCTACGTCTGCACAGAAAATTCCGAACTCAACCAGCAGATCAAACGTGATGCCGAGCAACGACATGTTTTGGCAAGCGTTTGTGACAATCCTCCGTTATGTGATTTCACATCACCAGCAATCTACAAAGATGGAGATCTCACAATCGCTGTGGCGAGCAATGCGAAAGATGTGCACCTAAGTATGCGAATACGTGATGCCATAAAGTCTAATATTCAATATATTATGGATAAAGCAACAAGTTTTGTGACGGTGTATAAGTAAAAATGGTTCTAATCCGTCGAAAAAAAACGACAACAAGATTTGATGTCTTACTGTCGTCAATTTTGCTGACTTGGGAAATTACTATTCTCTATATGGAGTACCTTTTATTTTTTTGTCATAAATGTAGTTTACAGATTCCTTACCTATAAAAAATCTTTTCCAAATACCTTCGTTAAGAGAACAGTACATATATCCATCTTTTAGGATTATATAGTAATAATGAGCATTCAACATATATAATCCAGCATAGAACTTTTTGATGTCGTTTCTAAAGACATACCGTGGAGTTGACAGTCCGAATGCTTTCCGAACATAACCAATAGCTTGTTTCGCTCTTTGCTCTGGTGTCATTTTTTTTGAGTTATAAGCAGATGTAGCTTTACAAATGCCATCAACAAACGAACGTCGTATGCTGCTATCCTTGAAAGCATCACTAATTTCTTTCTTTAGCCACCCTGGAACATCCTGACCGTCTTTACGGTCTATTGTGACAGGATTATTAGTATTGATTGGTATTTTTATGCTGTATGCATCATTGTTATTTGCTATGAACTTATCAATGTGAACATCATTATAAGAAGCATCCCAATCGTTTTGGGTTCCAGAACCACGTTGGTGGTGATCAATTCGAACCTTTTGATTTCGAAGAAGTCCTTGAATTTCCATTAGATATAGTCTGATAATTCGCCATCAAGGCAGTAATCTCCATCCTCGTCTTCATAGTACTCGATCCACACATTGTGAAGATCGTCACTGAGCTCACTGACGAGTTCACGTGTGATTCTGCTTCGGTCGTAATAGTCGCGGATGTCATCCTCGTCAATATCAACCTCGTCACCGTTATACAATACTGCGTAAGTATTTGTGTAACGAACAGAATGAACGTCAGATCTCCAGTGGTCTGACTGGTTCTCCTCGTGCCAGATACTTCTGGTAACATATTTTACTTTTCCCCTCATATGGATTAATTGTTAATTGATTTCGAAAGTCCATTGTAAAATGTGCGCAAAGTTATACAGTATTTATCAAATACGCAATAAAACATTTAGATATTCTTCATATTTAACACAAATTAGGCTGCTTTATTATAGAAAATGGAAATATAATATGCATTTTTCAAGTAAATATACTATATTTGCACCACAAAATTAAGTGTATGGCATCAGATATTGCAGAAGTGATTACAACTCGCTTGAAGACTATGGGAATGTCACAAGCTCAATTCGCAGAGTGCATCTCAGCAACTCCTGCGCAAGTGAGCATATTCCTTCGTAAACAAGGGTCTATCTCCGTGGATTCAATTAACAAGAGCTTCGATCTAATCGGTGTTAATGTATCTATGTACAAGAAGCGAATTGATTTTGCTAAAGAAGTAGCAGATTTTCTCAAAAAAAAAGGAATAAGAAATATTGATTCCTGGACCAAAATAGATTTGGCAAATTTTACACAAATGAAGGAAGTATTGCTTTTCCATGATGTACAGGATCAGAACGAATATATATCAATTATGACTTCTGGGCTTATTGATTATGAATCGACATTTCCTTATTTTAAGTCATTAGTTGCATATTTCCTTAACGTTGAAGAATCAACACTAACTTCAAGTGGTGCCAAAAATGCACTATATAAGTTAATGGACGAAAACAAGAATGAAGAAATAATAGCAAACAGATCTGTTGCAGCATTAGCTATCGGTGCTATTACCGTTTCGTTGCTTCCTGTAGTAACTATTGCAGCAAGTGTAGCGATGACAACATGTAAGCAGATAGGGGCTTTTTCTTTGTTTTCAAGCACAATGAAGGATTCCCTATTTACAAAGAGTATTGATTATATAACCAAAAAAATAATTTAATATGGATATTTGGGAAAGATTATACAATACAGCAAAAGACTTGTACCACCCCCAGTACACCTCGCCTTTTATTTATTCTCATCATGTAGTATGTGCGATTGAGGCTGAGAATGGAGACATTTACACTGGATTTTGTATTAGAAGCTGCAGCGGAGTGGCAAATTTGTGTGCAGAAAGAGTTGCCGCAATTAATATGTTTGTAAATAGCGGACAAACAAAAATAAAACGAATAGCAACATTTAGAGATTTACCACCATCAGGTAACTTATCTATTCCTTGTGGCGCTTGTAGAGAATTTCTAATGCAACTATCTGTAGAAAACAGCGAAACCGAAATAATTACTGATTATAAAACTCGTAGCACTATTACTTTAGGAGAATTAACACCTATGTGGTGGGGCTACGATAAACTCAACGAACAAAACAAAAGTTAATATGGATAAACATTCTACATGCCCATTTTGCGGTAACAACCGAAAGTCTTTTTTAGTTGACAATGGGTATGACGTTTCAGCGATGTACTTCTATGAAGATGAAGATTTTTCTATTTCTCCCGATCTTTCCCCATTAGTGACAGGTCATTTGCTTGTGATTCCAACGAAACACTATGCGAGTTTTGGTGAGATAGAAGACATTTCTATGCTTTCTCGAATAAGGAGTGTAGCTGAACAGTTACTTGGAACAAAGGATTTGCTGATTTTTGAACACGGTGCTGTAATTGAAGGTGAAGGTGGAGCCTCTGTTGATCATGCACACATGCATATTATGCCAAGACCTACAAATATGACAGTCACTTTGATTGATGAATATGTTCGTGAATCTGGGTGTGTTTCATCAACAAAAATTATGGCTCCTCACGAGGTTCTGCATTCGTTTTTCCTTGAAAGACAACCATACATTTTCTATGAAATCGAGAACCAACGATTTGCCTATCCTGCGCATACTCTTCCCCACCAGTTTCTGCGCATGATGTTACAGCCCTATTGCCAATTAAGCTATAACTGGAGAATAACATATTCTACGGAAGAATGCAGACGGAACGTAAATAAAACAATCGATTATATAAAGGAACATAAAAAATAAGACAAATGCAATACATTTTAGTTCTATTGCTTGTTATTCAAATATCTATTTTGATAGTATTTGTAATTCAAAGCATAAAACAGCGAAGATTATGCAATCTGCAATCAAGTACATCGAAACCTGATTTGGATAGTTTTGATGTAATTATTGCTGCACGTGAAAACATTGAGGTTATTCGAAATTGTTTATCAAACGTGTTTTCTGTAGGGTTTAACAACATCATCCTCTGTATAGATGGAGGATCTGAATCTGTTGCATCTTGTCTCATGAAAGAATTCCCTACTGTAAAAATCCTGTATAATGAGAAGTCTTTAGGCAAGATAAAAGCCCAAATCGGTTGTCTACATCTATCAACAAAACGTAATGTCTTGATTTTAGATGCTGATATTACCTTGATTAAAACAAAAGTAGAATCATTTGTCTCTTATTTTATTGAATCTAATGTGGATTTCTTATGTCCATATTCTGTTGGTATCTCGACATCGATGAATTCTTTGTTATTCGCAGTCGCAGAAACAGACCGACATATGAGACAGAGAGTTGTAAGAGCAGGTAGAGATGCCTATGGCGTTTCCAACTTGAGTGGCTATTGTATGCTTGCTAACAGAGAAAAATACATTGATATTATTGACACTGATGCAATTCAAGATGACGTAATTGCAACGATTAATCTATTAAATAAACAATATACAGTAAAAACTTATCATCAGCCAGTTTGCTCGGAAATAGAAAGAACATCATTAAAATCATATTTATTGCAAAAGACGAGATGGACTGCCGGAAATATCGTATTAGTAAAGTCATACAATAAATTATTTAAGGCTACAGATCTCACGAAAGCCTTTGCTTTTACTTCATCCTTCTTGCTGTGGTATTGGTCATTATGGGTAGATTTTGTTGCATTTCTATCGGGATTTGCTTACCCAGTACTCTTTTTATTTTTAATAATTGAGGGTGTGGTAAAACTTATCGGTTTAGTCAGCGCTAGCAAACCTCAAAAGAGATTAACATCAATAATTTTATATATACTATTATGGCCAGTCTTTTCAACCTTATGTTTGGCATTGTCACCATACTATTTGACTGGTAAAATTGTTGAACAAAAAACTAGAAGATAAAATGGAAATGTACAAAAAGAGTGCAGCTCTTAAGCTTAAACTTTTAATAAACGGAATTAGAATTGACGATTCCGCTTTATATGGTTTGGGGGATAAATATAAAGAGTATCAATATGGATATAATGATAGTAACTGGATGAAGCATTGCCAGCGGCAAGTAATACCAAGTGAATTAGTTCTCCCCGGAGAAATTGTAGTAGCTCCTCATCTTCGTCCCACATCGCCTTATATCATTAAGCGAATAGGTGATACTATGTATGTAATCAATGAGAAAACTGGTGAGTCAATTTCAACGATTGACTACCTGCCTCGTCCCAAAATTTGGGACATCAAACTGTCAGATGGCTCTAAGCTTAAAGAATATCTCAACGTATATGGTGCTAATTGCCTAAATCTCTTTATTGTTGCTAATTGTGATTTCTGGAATGAAGGAATGCCTTGTGTTTTCTGCTCATTGCAACCGACTCAAAATCTTCATAAAGAAGTGGTAGTACATAAGTCATTAGAAAAAATAGAGGAGGCAGTAACTCTTGCATTTGAGAATGAGGACAATCTTGATTGGATGATTATTACTGGCGGTTCTTTGAAAAACCGTAAAATGGAATTTCAAAGGTATTATGATGTTCTGAGCATTATCAAGAAACATATTCCCAAAAGATGGAATGGGAAAATCAAAGGCAATGCTGCATTGTTGCCAACAAACAATGAAAGAGATCTTTACAAACTGTTTGAGACAGGTATCGAACATCCATCTTTCAATATGGAGGTTTGGGGTGAACAACTGTTCAAATCGTATTGTGCTGGCAAGGAAAAATATGCTTCATTTGGAAATCTTATGGAAACCTATAAGAAAGCCGTAAATATATGGGGACCAGGACAAGTATGGTGTAATTTTGTTGGTGGAATTAGTCCAATAAAGGATTTGAAAGAGGGCTTTAGATTTATGGCTGATATGGGTGTTGTACCTGGCGCCAACATATTCCACTTGGATCCAAAAGCAGTCGGAGTTAAGTTAGGACTTAAAGAGCCGACAGAAGATTATGTTTTCGAAATGTATGAATGCTTATCTTCTTTATATAAGGAGTATGGCTATCAACCATTTTTCAGTCATTCGGTATTAAGAAATTCTCTTTCTAATGAAATGTTCCATGGATGGTTATAATGTTATAGCAATAAGTGGTATTGATGGAAGTTTTTCTGACTTCACCAATACTATTGAGAGCAGCATAGCAGTTAATGACTGTCTTAAAATCTCGTATGATAGGTCTCTAACGTTCCTACAAAATATCGAGGTCATGAGATCAATCATCAGCAGGACTAATAATAAATGCTGTTTGATTGGATGGAGTATTGGTGCCGTAGCGGCTGCTTTTTTGGCTGATAGTGAGAATGTAGATAGTGTTGTCATGATAAACCCTTTCTATAAAAGATCTGAAGTTCTAAAGCTCAGGAATATCTATTGTGATGAAGAAGTTTGCATTGAGAACACTACCAAACAACCTGTAAATTATGTAATAATTACTGGTGTTCAAGATGATAAGATTCCATACACGGAGAGTCTGAACGTTGCAAAACATTATAATTTAGGTAATAACAATTTACATTTAATTGAGAATGCAAAACATGGTTTGGATTCGTTCCCATCGGAAGTAATTCAAGAAATTATAAATAAAGTATTATTATGAACGGAATGATTACAGTTGCAAAAAATAGCAACAATGTTGATTTTATAAAGTATTCATATTCTCTTGGAGTTAGAGATTTTCGACTCAACATGGATTATGAACAACAGGCTTTAGAAGCAATCGACAAAATTCACTCTTTGAAACTGCAAGATGCTCGTCTATTTGCAGATTTTCAAGGCGTGAAAATGAGATTGCAGTTAGAAACTGGAAAAAATGATTTAGAGTTTAAGTCTGGTGACGTACTCTACATCTATACCAATAGTTCTCAATATCCTTATATTTCAAATTATGACATTGTATCTGAATTTGTTAAGCCAGGATTCAAGATTAGTTTTGCTGATGATAAAATTGAAGCTGTAATACTGCGAATAGATTCAAATGGTATTGAAATCAAATTCGTACGAGTAGATTATGTGTTGCGTCAAAATGCAGGTTGTTCTATCGAAGGAGAAGGGATACCAACACCTCATATGACAAAAAAGGTTTGTTCTGCAATAGCAAATTCAGATGTTATTAAGAAGAGGAAAATCGATTGGGTAATTCTTTCCTTCATGGAAGAAGCAGACGAAATTACAGAGTTTGTATTTAATATGCATCAGTTGGGTATTAAAGTGATGGCTAAGATTGAAACAGGTAATGGAGTCGAACACATTCATGAAATTGCATCCGTAGTTGATGGCTTCATGATTGGCAGAGGCGATTTGAAAAATACGACAAAAGACGCTTATAATAATTATTATAGCCGCGCTCTTAAGGATATTTCTCTGCATAAAGATTTATATATCGGAGTAGGAACATTCTTTTTGTCAAACTATAGTCAAACAAAAAATCTTTTGGACGAAGAAATTGCAGACATCAAGAATATTAAGCAGAATGACTTTAATTATATAATGCTGAGTAAGGAAGTCGTAAATAGCAAATATCCTTATGAAACGATAAAAACACTCCAAGAGTTATGTCAAAACTAGAAATTCCATTTATTCAACCAACACATCCGAATGACGTTTTTGTGTGTTCTATTGAGGGATGCAATGGAGCTGGAAAAACAACACTCCTTAACAGATACAAGAAGGATTATCCTGACACAGAGTGTAGATTATGTGTCCCAGATGTTTTTCAAACTGCAAAGGATATGAAGCGCTTTATGCTGTTTGAATCATCGCAGTTATGTAGTGCATTATACTATCTTGCAGGTGCAGTAGAAGTGTTTAATAGTCACAATAAGAGCTTTAGCAAAGTGTTGTTTGACCGTTCAATATGGTCAACTTTTGCTGCTGCATATGCCAAGGACGAAACCACAATCCCTATTTTGTTAAACTGTCTAAATGCTATTAAACAGCAAGTATTCTTGCCTAATTTGATCATTGTTCTAGACGCATCATTTGAAACAGCCAAAGCAAGAAGTTCAAAAAAAAGTTCCGGTGGAGAGTTTGACAAAGATGAGATTGAAGCTTTCATGAAAAAACGTAATTTTTATAATTTATTGAAAGATGCAGGATATCCAATTCTGTTCATTGACGTAAATGATAAGAATGAAGAAGATGTCTATTCTGAGTTTTTGAAAATGTTAAAAACGGAACAATATCACTTAACACGGATAGAATAAGATGATTTTTTCAACGAAATTGACAGCCGAATAATCAAACCCACTGACTACCAAAAGAAATGCTGATTGTCAGTGGGTTTGTTGTTCCCAAAAATGAATTCCATGAGCAGGAGGGTAGATGTGGATATGTTACGTTTACCTACACTATCGCCTCAACCAACGTACGACCGTTAATCTCTACAGGAGGTAGAAGTCCTGATTTTTTGTTTTTGTTGAAGCAGAACGACAAAAGGTACCCAGTTTGAAGGTCGAAATACTCAAGGTAGCGACAAAGCTGTTCTTCTCCACGTTCGTTGTAGGCGTTACCTCTCCAAATTTTTAGTTCAATGACATACTGTTTGCCAAGGTAGTCGACCACAATATCCATACGGTCGTGATCACGGGTTTGCTCTTCAATATGGTAGCTGCCAACACCATTGATGATCGGACGCAAGTAAGTAAGGAATATCTTTCGACCGTCGTCTTCAATGAACTCATTCTCTCGATCCATTTTGTAAGTTTGGTTCATGTGGTCGATGAAACGAGTCATAAGAAGTGGCATGTCTATGATACCATTTTTAACAAACTGATTCTTGTCTATTTGCCCTTGCATATAGAAAGAAGAGTATTCTTTTTCACTGATAAACAGATTATATAAACGAACCTCCATAATGCGACAAGTAATAGCTATCTTACCTTCCTTGTTTGTGATGTAATTAAACATCGAAGCGACTTGAATGTACTTTTCGTCGGGATTGTAAGATTTATCATTGCCCCAAAAAAGAATACTCTTTAATAGTTGCTTAAGTTCTGGATATTCATCCATCTTCTTAATCATATTATCAAAGAGAGTGTTACGTTCAAGTAATATGGCATTGACAGCTTTTAATACCCCTTCTTTATTCCATGAAAATTGTTCGGTTTCTATAATCTGGCATAGACGACTGACAAGAAATGGATACCCAGAGGTGTAGTCACGAATCATTTGTGCTATATATTTTTCGTCAAACTCTAATTCGTGGTCAACCTTGTATTCTCTAAGCATACCTGCAATACCTTCTGCTGAAAGACTCATGTCAACATCGAAAGGCACGGCAATGTTCCAGGGACTATTGTACTGATGTTGCTCTTCAGGACGGATCTTCAACTTCAGATTTTTGATGTCATAAACGCCGGCAAGGATGACTGATTGGAAGGTGGGAATAACATCCCTATTGAGAAACATACCACGAAGGATTCCCAGGAATTTAAGAAAAGAGGCAAAGTTACCTGCCTGATCTACTTCGTCGATAAGTAGTAATATACGCTTTGTATTGTAGTGACAAATTGTGCTGATAAAATCAGTCAATTCCGTTTCAGAGCACCTCTCTTTATGTGTGTCGGTAAACGAAATAATTTCATTTTTCACTTCATCATCCAGCCCTTTTAAAGGAACCCATTTAAATTGTTGTGCCAAGAGCCTCACAAAGGTAGAATAGAGTTTTTCTTCCTCTGCAAAAGATGAGTCGGAGATGCCTTCGAAACTTATACTGAAGACGCAGTATTCATCAGAAAAGGTGTTGCTGATAGCTTTGAGCGTCGTCGTCTTTCCGTATTGTCTGCCTCGATTGATACAAAAATAATCCCCCTTGGCAACCATTTTGCGAATGATTTCCAAACGATCGGTGATGTCCACCATATAATGCTCATTTGGGCGACAAGTGCCCGCAGTATTGAAAAATTTCATGTTTGAATTGCCTATAGCAGTCAATGTTTGAATTGTAAAATTATGATTTTTTTTAACAATTGCCAAACTCGTTCGATAATAGAAACATATATCCCAAACCTATGTGATATAATCCACCATTATTTGCGATTTCCTAACCATTGGGAGGTCCGTACTTTTGCACTCAGAAATTGAACTAATACAGACAACAATGGTAAATTCAATAATCGTAAACAATAGAAGCGAATCGCCTATCTTGCTCGCTCCAAGAGAAGATGGCGTATTGCTCAAAACGTGCACCCGCACTGAATTGTACTGGGGCGACGGTGATGTCCCGGCTGACATTGCCAGACATCTTTTTCGTGTGGCTGCTGGTTTGGAATCTCCTCTTTTGGGTGAAGGGGCGATACTTGGCCAGATCAAGCAATCATATTTTGAAGCAAAGAAGACGGGAAAACTTCCGTCGTCAATCAATAAACTGTTTCAGACGGCTTCCTACGTGGGCCATCGTGTGAGAACAGAAACAGGTATTGCTCGTGGTGCAGTCTCTTATTCTCAGGTGACGGTGGATATTCTATGCCATGAACTGCCAGACCTTGGAAATAAAGTAGTGAGCATCATCGGTGTCAACGAACTGACTGAATCTGTCCTTAATTTTCTTATTGCTCGTGGAGCTACAAATATCTTGCTTGCCAACCGTAGTTTTGACAAGGCGGAGGAGATAGCTCATAAGTATAATAACGTTGAGGCTTTTTCGTTGAGTGGGAAACAGGAGTTGTTTAGTTTGTCAGATGTTGTGATCAGCGCAACGTCGGCTCCCCATACTATCATAAAAAGTACAGATCTGCCTACAGGTAAATCCCAACTGCTTTTTGATCTTGCCAATCCACAGGATATAGAGAGCGACGTCGCTACTCTTGAAGGCAAAAGAGTTTTCAATCTTCAGCAGATTGAGTCGTTGGCTCAGCAGAATCTTCAGAAGCGAGCTCTTGAAGTGAGCAAATGTGAGGCTATCATTGAAGAGGAGATTGAAAACCTTCAGCATTGGCAGGAGTATCGTAAAAAATTGGTTGGATAAATTGAATTAATATGGGAAGAGAAAAATCAATAGCAGCCTTTGAGGAGGCACAAAAATATATACCAGGTGGCGTCAACAGTCCAGTAAGAGCATTAAGAAGTGTAGGGGAGACGCCATTGTTTATTAAGAAAGCAGAAGGCGTCACGTTGACAGATATCGACGACAACCAATACACAGATTTCTGTCTTTCATGGGGAGTGTTCATTGCCGGACACGCAAATCCAAAAGTTCAGCAGGCAGTGATAAACGCTATTCCAAACGGAACAAGTTATGGCATCCCAACATTGCTTGAAACGCAGTTGGCAAAGAGAGTGTCAGAGTTGATCCCGTCAATGGAGCAGGTACGATTTGTAAACTCAGGCACTGAGGCTACAATGTCAGCCATACGTTTGGCTCGTGGCTACACAAAAAGAGATTATATCATCAAGTTCGACGGATGTTATCACGGTCATGCCGACCACCTGTTGGTTAGCGCAGGCTCCGGAGTCGCAACGTGTGGAATAAGCAGTTCATCTGGTGTGCCACAGGATTTTGCCAAATACACCCTCGTCGCACCATTCAATGATAAAGAGGCTTTACGAGAAATCTTCAGCCGACATAAGGATGAGATTGCCGCAATTATTGTGGAACCTGTGCCTTGTAATATGGGAGTCGTGCCACAGCAGAATGATTTCTTGAAATTCTTACGTGAGATCACAACTGAAAACCAATCACTTTTGATTTTTGATGAAGTAATCACAGGTTTCCGCTTGACATTAGGTGGAGCTCAGAAATTCTACGGAATTGAACCAGATCTCACTACGGTAGGAAAGATTGTGGGTGGTGGATTTCCAGCCGCTGCATTCGGAGGACGACGTGATATCATGCAACTTTTGGCACCGTTGGGACCAGTTTACCAGGCAGGCACACTCTCTGGCAATCCAATCGCAATGACTGCCGGACTCGCCACTCTTGACATTCTTAGCCAACCTAATGTGTATGAGGAACTGAATGCCAAAGCAGAACGATTCATCAACAAGTTAGCAGAGATTTTGCGTCCGAAAGGAGTGGTGATCAACCACGTCGGCAATATGTTCACTCCATTCTTCACAGGCGGAATCGTGCCCCATGATTTCAACGACGTGAAAAAGAGCGATACTGCGGCATTCGCACGTTTCTTCCGCTATATGCTATCTCACGGTGTCTATATCTCACCGTCGCAATTCGAAGGCAATTTCGTCTCAATACAGCATTCCGACGCCAAACTTGCTGAAATATTGGAGATTGCGAAAGGTTTTGAGGGTTAATATCACAAACGTATGTGATACGATTACCATTAAATCGCTATTTCGCAGGTGGCTGAGGCAGACTAATTTTGCAACTGTAAAAAGAAAGGAAACTAAAAGAAATTAACTATGGCAGAGATTAAAATTACAGACGACAATTACGAAGAATTCATCCAGAAGGATGGAGTAGTGGTGATAGATTTTTGGGCAACTTGGTGTGGACCATGTCAGAGATTGTCTCCAATCATCGCACAGGTGGCTGATGAATACGAGGGTAAGGCAATCATCGGAAAGTGTAACGCAGAAAACAACGAAGCAGCGACAGATCATTTTGGAATCACAAGCATTCCTACCATTCTAATCTTGAAGAATGGAGAAGTGGTAGATAAGTTGAGTGGAGCTGTGAACAAGTTGAAAATCACAGACACAATCGATAAGTATTTATAA
>DCIP01000161.1:1246-3727 GCA_002317115.1 Candidatus Scybalocola fimicaballi | reverse complement strand
AGAAAGGAATTTGAACTATGGCAAAGATTATTGTAAACGGTGAAGATCAGGAGGTTACATTGCCTCTAACAGTATCAGAATTGATTAAGGCTAACAACGTGTTCCAGCCAGAGATGGTAAGTGTTCAGGTCAACGAGGAGTTCGTTGAGCGTGAAGATTTCGATACCCTACAGATCAAGGAGGGAGATTCTGTTGATTTCCTTTACTTCATGGGTGGAGGACAGTTTTAATTCAAAATTCGTAATTCATAATTGTCGGTGAAATCAACAGACAAATCGGCAATTGGAACAATAAAAAACAAGTTTTATATGTTTGATTTTTCAGAAGAAGAGCTGCTCCGTTATAGCCGACATATCTTGTTGCAAGATGTCGGAGTAGAGGGACAGGAAAAGATAAAAGAGGCCAAGGTATTGGTTGTAGGCGCTGGTGGATTGGGAGCCCCAGTATCGCTATACCTTGCGGCTGCAGGCGTCGGCACAATCGGAATTATCGATGGCGACGTGGTGGATCTATCCAATTTGCAGCGACAGGTGATTCATTTCACAAAAGACGTTGATGTGCCAAAGGTGATCTCAGCTAAAGAGAAGATGTTGGCAATCAATCCCAATGTCAAGGTGAATGCAATCCAAGATTTGTTGATGGCAAACAATGCGCTTGATATCATCAAAGATTATGATTTCATCGTCGACGGTACAGATAATTTCCCAGTGAAGTTTTTGATCAACGACGCGTGTGTTCAGGCAGGTAAACCATTCAGCCACGGAGGAATCTTGAGATTCGAAGGCCAGACCTTCACTCACGTACCAGGCTCAGCATGTTACCGTTGTGTGTTCGGAGCACCACCTCCACCAAACGCAGTGCCAACATGTTCACAGGCTGGAGTGCTCGGAGCAATCGCAGGAATGCTTGGCACGATCCAAGCCGCCGAGACATTGAAGTATATCACTGGCGTCGGCGAATTGTTGACAAACAAATTGCTTACATTCAATGCTAAAACAATGGATTTCCGCAAGATAAGTGTCCGTCACAACAAGCATTGTAAGCTATGTGGAGAAAATCCTACAATCACAGAGCTAATCGACTACGAACAAGCTACTTGTGACTTGAAAAACCACAAATAAGATTAAATTCGAAATGCTAAATTCGGAATTCGAAATTGTAGCTTATAAATGAGGATTGTTAAGGGCGGAAGCCCTAACCCTCTACCAACGCGAGCCCGAAGGGCGAGCGTAAAAAAATAAGCGTATTTCCATTAATATTGATTTATATGACTATAGGAGAACAAACATACGGATGGCAAGAATCCAACGAAGTGATACGCATTACTCAGGAAGCATTCGATTCCATAGTGGAGCAGGCAAAGAAAGACGCACCAGTGGAAAGTTGTGGATATGCACTCGGAATAGTTGGTGAAGATGGAAAGAAGACGATAACTTATAATTATCCGTTGACCAATATCGACCACGCAGTAGAGCACTTCTCGTTGGATCCCAAAGAACAGTTTGCCGCTATCAAGTATGCCCGCACACACGGTTTGGCCGTCATCGGAGGGTGGCACAGTCACCCGGCATCTCCAAGTCGACCATCAGAAGAAGACAAACGTCTTGCTTTTGATCCCAATGCACTCTATCTCATTCTGTCGCTCTCTCCAGATGTCTCAGGACAACCGTATGTAGCCCCTGGAGAACCAGTGCTGAATGCTTTTAGAATAAAGGAAAAGGAAGTTACCCGCTTCCCTGTAATAGTTTAATTTCTTTCGCCCAGACTGTTTGGAAAAATAGTTTGGGCTTCTTTTTTAATTCATAATTCGTAATGCGTAATTCATGATTGTCGAGCTCGGAGGGCGAGCGTTTTAATTAAATTTCATAATTATTCTTTTGTCATAAGCATATTCACATCGTTATTAGAATATTAATCAATCGAAAATTGAATTTAATAGAATAATAATCTATAATTCACCATAAATATTGCCATATTGTTCTTTTTGGTGTAATTTTGTCCTTTGAAAAATGACTTAGAACGAAAAAAGAGATTCAAGATGAATGCAGAACGTATAATCATAGCAGATAATCAAGCACTAACAGCATTGGCTGCTGAGACAATAATACGTGCGCTTCCAGAGTATTCTGGCGGTGCTCCAGAAGTGGAATATGCATGCAACTGTCAGCAACTTGGTGCGTTGCTCCGAGATAAAAAGCCGACAGCGGTGGTACTCGACTACACACTCTTTGATTTCACTGACTGCGAGAAACTTGTACTCTTGAGTGACGCTAACCCCAACGTCACATTCCTTTTGCTATCCGAAGAATTAACTCCTGATTTCTTACGCTACGTCATCTATAATTCGCAGCGTATTGGAGTGGTTTATAAGGATGCAACTTTGGATATTCTACGTGAATCTTTTAGATATGTAGTGCGTGGAGAAAGATATATTTCCCAGCAGGCAACTCAGATTCTGCTTACTCGTGAGACAGAGAAAGA
>DCIP01000161.1:0-1110 GCA_002317115.1 Candidatus Scybalocola fimicaballi | reverse complement strand
AAGAATATTTTCCGTAAACTGAATGTCAACTGTGCTCACGACGCAATGAAATACGCAATGCGAGCAGGTTTGGTGGACGAGGCGGACTTTTATATCTAAGGATGATTTAGAAATGCGAAATTTATCGGTGTAATTCTTTATAGAGGAATACACCGATATTTTTTTGTTAGGAATATTCGAAAAAGAATATTTATTGGTACATTCGTAAGTGTATCGAAATAATATACAATGTGATTAAATCATGAAAAAAGTAAAAGCTATAGTGGAGCGTGCTAAAGACGGATCTTTTAGTATATACCAATGAATTGTCTTATTTCGTATCTGGTACAGGAAAGTCATTGGATGATGCCAAATATGATTTCTTGAAAGGATATGAGGATATGAAAGCATATTATGCCGAGAAAAATAAACAATTCGAGGAAGTTGAATTTGAGTTTGCTATTGATGTGGTTTCCGCATAATACAAAAAAACGGATAGATGAACAACTCATCTATCCGTTTTCGTCTTCGTTTTCGTTAACGTTAAACTTTATTCTTCGAGAAATACCTCATTATGAATCTGCCTGACAAACTTAGAATCAATATGATGATTGTCAATACGACGGCTGCGGCGTATGCTCTGTTCTGAACTTCAATCTGAGGGGCTGACAACTGGAAGAAGACTGACAAGGGTAGTGTGGCGGCTTTATCAGTCAACGATTCTGGAATATAATCGGTGAATCCTGCTGTGAACATTACTCCGGCTGCGTCTCCCATGGCTCTACCGATGGATAGTAGGGTGGCTGTGGCAATGGCTGGCGCTATCTGTCGCACAACGACTCCGATGGTTTCAATTCGCGTCGCTCCAAGTGAATAGGCGGCTTCAAGAAGATCCTTGGGAATCGTGCGGGCAACCTCGTCCATACTGCGGATCAAGATTGGAACAATAAGCAGCGTCTCCACGATTATTCCTCCCAATAATGATGCTCTGATCCCCACTAAAATCATGATTGTGAATGCAAAGGCTCCGTAGACGATGCTGGGGATTCCAAACAAAACGTCGAAGGCTAATCGCGCTATATATCCGAATTTTGAATCTTTCTTCAAATAGACATTCAGATAGAAGACGAC
>DCIP01000237.1 GCA_002317115.1 Candidatus Scybalocola fimicaballi | reverse complement strand
TTTCTTAAATGAAATCATAAATATGGTAGCTGTTAATCTTATACATCAATTCACCTTTCTAAATGTTGTCTCACCAGCTTTTGAACTGATTTCTGTAGAGCTGTCCAAAGTGCCACTTGCAATTACAAAACCATCCTGACACACGAACAATACTTTGTCTGCCAATTGTGACGCATCTTTATAATAACAAGCAGAAGGAGATCCATCTGAATTGAATTTTATTGCGTAAGGTCTGTTGTCATTAGTACTTCCCATATACAATAGTGTGCCATACACATTCAATACAATTTGGTCTCTGAAAATAGTAGCCACATACATTTTCTTATCTTTTATACCTAGTTGGGCATTTGAAATCAAGAACGTATCTCCTACTGCCACCGTAACTGATGTTTGTGGTTCTCCGATGTTATTGGGAGTTCCCTCATTGTCATTTCCTTGGTCACCTTGGTTATCACTTCCCTGGTTGTCATTTCCTTGGTTACCTTGGTTATCACTTCCCTGGTTGTCATTTCCTTGGTTACCTTGATTATCGCTTCCCTGGTTGTTAGAATTTTGCTGCTCTTGCTTTGGAGCTTCATCCTCGTCATCGTCATCACCACAAGATGAGAACACTAGAGAAGATGCGATCACCGACATGGCAACTGCCAAGTTTAGAATTTTCTTCTTCATTTATGTTTTCTTTTTTGATTAAACGCTGCAAACTTACATCTTATAAAACTTATTCTATCAAAAAAAGGCTTAATTTTTCTTAAATGAAATCATAAATAATGTATCTGTGTATGATTGTCCAAATTCATTTCTTGTTTAACACTATTTTTTTCTATTCTCTATCTGACACTAAAAATAACACTAAAAAACACGGTCAAATGGGCATTTTTTAAGTTTCTTGCTTGTATTTTACTATATATTTAGTCGATTTTTCCTACTTAAAACACGACAATTTGAGGTTTTCTAAAAAATAGGCAATCATTTGCCATTTTTTTATCCCATGCATTTTTTCAAACTGCCCTATATTTGCAGTGTAATCAAAAAACAAATATCTCAAAAAGATAAACTACAAAACGAAACTCTAATAATAAACATAAATTAAAAGCTTAAGACTCTAATAACATAGACACATACTTTTTCAACTTATTTGTAGAACACATACAATAATTATATACTCTAATACTCTAATAACGTAGACTTGAAAAAATTCTATCTTTTCTATCAACGTTAGCTTCGAAAGAAGCAAGTCCTAATTTCCTTTTGCTTTCACATTGTCTGGATGGACAATGTGAAAGACAGGAAGGGGAAAAGGAACAAATTAAAATTGAAGTCTAGTTGTAAGGTAATATATGATAACTCAGGTTGGTATAGTCGTGATGGCTGTTACAATCCAAAAAAAAAGACGCTAACGCGTCTTTTTTTTATTTGCATTAGTCTAGTTAGTATAATTATCTTACAATCGCCTTGTAAGCTTTTGTTCCAACCTTAACTATATAAGATCCTTCATGCAACTTAACTTCTGTCATAAAGTCTGTTGCCTCCTTCTTAGCGACACATGTACCAAGTACAGTATAAACATCTACTGTCTCGCCTTCTGCACCAAGCACCACAATACCTCCGTCGACTGACACAATATTGGCAGCAACTGCTTCGGCATTCTCAACACATGTAGCAGGTCCGTCAAGCTTCAACATCAAAGAGATTGCGTTTGGTGTGATCGAAAGAATGGCTTTTCCATTATCAGAAACATACTCTCCGTCGTTTCCACTCCAGATGTTTGGCAATGAGTTCTGATACAAAGCAGCCTTCATTGTCTTCTTTACGATTGGATTAGTAAACTCATATCCGTTGATTGTAACCTTGTTTACATCAAATGAATACAATGAGTCTTTCGAATACTGCAAGTAACCCAAGTTTGTGAATCCTTCCTTCTTTGAAGCTGGCGACAAATCTACGTCAAGATTCTTTGCCGTTCCAGATACCTCTTTTGAGACTTCGTCCCAACCAGCATACTGACACTTGAATACAGGAGTCTCCTTTGCTCCGTCGATAGTCAAATTGACAACATAGCTTGTGATCAAATCAAGTTTAACCTTTGGTGCTGTTGTGTCGATCTCAATGTCCTGATCAAACGCCTCATTGATACCATTTACGATGTAAGCACGGCCAACTGAATTCTGAGCTCTGTTGATTGTGGCAAATCCCTTAGCTGTGCTTAGATGTCCGTTATCCCAAAGCACTGGCACTGCACCTACTCTACGCGCATTCTCACAAAGAGTCTTTGTCCAATACTCAGTATATTTAGAATTCTCTGCATCAAATGCTGTCTTGTCGACGGTACCATACTCACCGACAATAACTGGATAACCCTGTGAAGTGAACCAAGTCTTTAGTTTATCAAACTGTCCAGACATTGTGCTTTCACTGTTTGGACCCTGACCGTATGTAGTACACTTGCTGGAATTCTCAGACCATGCTGCATCTCCCCAACGTGTTACTCCGGCATCAGTGTCGTCGCCACATAGATCCCAAGGAGCATAGTAGTGAACAGAAATCATTAGTCGCTTGCCAGTGACAGATCTGTCCAAATACTTATCTTCAGGAATCTTGAATCCTCTTGCCTCAGAAGTCAAATCGATATCGGTGTTCCAACCTGGAATCAACAACCAACGCTTAGCATTGTTGACGCTTGTTGGACGAACAGTCTCAACGAAAATCTGGTTGTACTCGTTGATGTTGTTGTAATAAGACGGATTAGGATAAGTACCTCCATTCGACTGCCACTCATAAGTACCGTCGAATACCTCATTCATCGACTCGAAGATCAAATGCTCATCGTAGTCTTTGAACTCAGTAGCGATCTGCTGCCAGAACGCCTTATACTTTGCCTTGATCTCACTCTGATTCTGAGCGTCACAAAGCAGCCAACCTCCAGTCACTCCGTGGTAACCGTCACCGTGGATATTAGTGATAACATAAAGATCCTCAGCCAACGCCATGTCGATAACCTCCTTGACTCTTGCAAGCCATGCAGCGTCGATCTTGTAATTTGGAGCAGAACCAATCTTGCTAAGATAAGACACAGGAATACGGATTGTGTTGAAACCACTATTCTTGATAAGTTTCATCAAGGCAGGTGACGCTTGTGGATTACCCCAACAAGTCTCATTGGGAGTACCATTAGAGTTAGCCTCCAAAGTATTACCCAAATTCCATCCTGCACCCATGGCCTCAACCATATCGTACTGGTTAAGATCATCAAACTTGTCATCCGCAATAGCAGACACGGAAGTAGAGAGCATAGCAGCCCCTAAACCTAATGTAAATAGATTGTGTAGTTTTTTGTCCATATAACGTAGTTTAAAAAATTCTATCAATGCAAATGTACGGAAATTAAGACAAAACACAAACTACTCACAAAAAAGTGGAACTTATTGATACACACCCCCACTATAAAAGAGAAAAAAAGACAGAAAAGTCACCCTTTCTGCCTTTCCTAAAAATGAAATGATATGAAAAATATGAGTTTACCTCTTTATTATCTTAACTAATCTATCGCCAACTCTTAGCAAGTAGACGCCGGATGGATAATCACCACCGAATGTCATTCCTTCGTATGCCTCGCCCGACTCTACCACCTGGCCTAACATATTAGACACCACATACTCGCCATCTGCGTTGATTGTCCAATCTGAAGTCGTAGGGTTCGGATAGACAAGTTCATCAGCGACAACATCTTCTACACTTGTAGGATTCTCACAAGATAGTGATCCGTTCACTGCGTTTGGAGTGGCAATTTTCTTTCCTAAGTTAGGCGTTGTACATGGGACATAGACAGTCCAACCAGATTGTCCGTCACTTTGTCTACCATAAGAACCATTCTGAGCATGCTTCTGAATTGTCACCTCATCTATCACCTCGTTCTTGCCTGCGTATGGCAAGATCAACTGTAGATTCTGTTCGATGTCAGCTGTCAACTTAAAGTCGACATGCAATGGTCCACTTGAACTTGCCTTATCAGCCCAAAGCACCACTCTGCCTTTAGCAGGGATCACAGTGGCAGAATAATCGTATGGGAACTCATACGAGCCTGAGTTTGATACATTCTTGATAATCATACCAGCCAAGTCGACGTCGTGATTCTCATCGTTGTAGATCTCAATCCAGTCTGGCTTCGAGCCATACTCATCCTCAGTGATAGTGTTGGTAGCACAAGCCTCGTTGATATACAACTTAGGAACTCTGAACTCAGTGTCAGAAACCAACGTCACCTCTATATCCATTCCAGAAGATGCCACCTCACCCAAGTATGATGAATTCGTTCCGTTCACAGTCTCGCCATTGATCTTCCACGACTCAATCTTGTATCCGTTAGGGACTCTCAACTCCACCTTGATTCTCTCACCTACAAATAGCTGACGACTATAATCGGAAGTGCTGGCAATCTTGTTGACCAAGAATCTGTACGGAGGAACGGTTCCGTTGAAACTCATACGCACCGACACATCAGCCTTAGTAGACTGCACACCATAGTAAGCAACAAGCTGTTTTTCAATTATTGAAGGACGCTGCTTAGCAAAATTCAACATACTCCGAATTGCGCTATCATAATTGTTTTGTGTTTCATCACAAACCTTAGCAGCAATCATAGCGCACTCCTCTTCTTTGACAAGAGCCGCCATCGAATCATACACAGCAGTTAAACGAGCATCTGTAAATCTTGTTTCAAGCATATATGTGTATCTATCCAAGAAATGGTACTTGAAATCTTCATTTTGCATACAGCCCTTAAACAAAGTGCAATATTTTGCGTCAGCAAATCCTGGCATATTCATTCCGCCAAAACCACCAAAGCCGCCCATGCCGCCACCTAAACCGCCAAAGCCACCTGGTCCAGCCATACCTCCAGGTCCACCCATACCACCGGTATTATCTGCTGTACTTCCGTTGATACAGTAATTCAACATGTTATTTGAGGCAGAAGACGATGTTGACAAACCAAAATCCATATCAAATAGAATCCAACGGAACTTTCCTCCGTCTTTCTTTCTCCAGACTTTAGTATTGTTGTTCACCCAGTCTGTATTCGCCACAAATTGCTGGATAATCTGATAGTCGATATACTCGTCGATATCCATCATCTGCGACATTTTCTCGTAGAAATCAGCGTCGCCACTATTGCTTGCCGCATAATTCTCCATCTTATAGTAAGCCTCATCTGTGCCGATTTCCGCCACATACTTGCCTTCGTCCTTCATGACACGAAGATATTCTATCTCATCCTCGTCGTAACCATAATTCGAATAGATATAATCTTCATCGGTACGCTCACGAAGTCCCATCAAACCTTTATATTCTCCATTCAAGAAATATCCTACCGGCTGATATGCCTGATAATCAATATTCATGCCATGCGCTAAAGTCTGCATATATCCATCTCTCCAACGAGAATGCATATAATATCCGTTACCTCCGTTACGAAGAGCCAAAGCTTTGTATTTTGTGTAAGATCTGTCCGCAAAGAATTTTGTATACTGGAATTTATTGTTTCCTGTACGCTTGTTTGCCTTAATCTTAAAACTCTTCACGTCATGACCACGAGAGCAAACACCAAAAACTCCAACCTCAACCTCTTGGCTGTCAACCACCTTTCCGTCGAGGATATACTCAAAATTCGCTGGACGCAACCAACTTTGATAATAGTTGGCAGTTTGATTCTGATCACTCGAACAAGTTGCTGGAGCTCCATTCGTACCCCTCACACAGATACCTAATTTGTCATCATAAAAATGTTCTCTGTCGGAAGTAATAGAGACAATCGGCAATTTCGATGAACCACAAGAAGCATAAATGTCATCAGCTAACAAATATGAACCAGTGACAACGTTGCTATAGATAGCACCATCTTTATATGCTCTTGCACGTACAATTGTTGTCTTGTTTATCTGAATTGGAGATTCATAAACTTTTCCATTTTCTTCAGTCGGAATACTTCCGTCCAAAGTATAATAGATCTTTGCTCCATCAGTCGCACATTGCAACTGAACAGTAGCATTGTTTCCAGCGTACACCATTCCTGGATTTGTTCCGGTAAATTTAGGCGACGCCACTCTACTATCAATTTTTAACTCAGCATTATTGTCAGCACCAGGAGACGGTATCATATAACCATTTCCACCATACGACACATGAGGATACTGCTTAGGATATTCAATAGAAATTGTCTGAGATCCATTTGTAAGAGTCAACTTACCAGCATCTGAAGTAAGTTTTTGTGAAACAGTACCCACAAACAAAGGATTCACGTTCTGTGCAGTGTTGCTGCTTGTTTCTGCGACGTCATCTTTCGCAAAGAAAAGCAGATTGTAGCCTTTCTTGATAACATGTGACTGGGATAGGCGAATCGACCATTCTGTCTTACCATCCTTCTCATTTGTCACTGTCCATCCGTTAAGATCAATTTGATCGCCATCATTGTAAATCTCAACAAAACCATTATAGTCATACTTGTCACTGACTATAGTTGAGATATTACTTGGCATGATTTCAGTAAGTTTTATGGCTGCAGATGACGATAGCGCAGTCAAACTACCTGCTGAAATAACAAGTGTTTTAAGTAATCGTTGCATGTATATAGAGTATAAGTTTTTCATAGTATGTAACAAGTGTAAAAATTTCTATATCTAAGTTTCCTGACTTTATGTTCCAGATCCTAATTTTAAATCCTCAAGTTTTCAAACAAATGTAGTGGTTTTTATGTACCGACAAAACGAAAAGTCATTTTTCTAACAAAACGACCACACTTTTCTCACAAAAGATGTTAGACAACACGAAGTCGCCTCTTCATTTTGTTTTTCGTCTTCGTCTTCGTTTTCGTCAACATTACCAATACACCACTGGACAAGGATATCTCTCAACAGTACGGATGATATAGATCAAAGCTATTTCATGCGACCACGATCCGTTCTTCTTCTGCGACGTGAACAAGTCGTAAACGTAGTAAGCCTGGAAATTCTTGATTGAGGCTCCCACCATAAACGATACGTATGACACTTCCGACAGATCTGTCTTCATCGAGATTCCTGCCATAAACGGAGCGAAGAAGCCTCCTGCTCCCAAGTCTAACTGTTTCCAGACATCCTGCTTCTGATAAGAGGCATTGGCAAACAGATAAGTGTCAGACAGTGTGTTGCGGCCGAACAAACCATTGGAAAGTTCAAGGTCCTTGATATAGTTGACGTGTGCCGCAAAACGACGATGCAACACATTCTCTCCAAGTTTCTGGAATCCGTTCTCTGGCTCCGACATGTGGTACATAGCCGCTCCCAAGGTCAAGAAACCTTGAATATTCAAGGCTGCGCCAGCATTGAAATCGACAAAACGCACACGATCGCTTTCAAACTCCTCCGTCGTCGGTCCATACAGATTACCCGTACCTAAATCGTATTGGTCGGCAAATGAAACTTTGCTCACATCAAACTTGTTGATGAAACAAGTTCCCTGCACTCCAAGACGAAGGAACACACCATCATTGGCCATCGAAGAAAATTTGTTTGACTTTCCAGCCTTCAATTGGAAAGTATGAGCGTAAACCAAACCTATTTCGTTTGTTCTGTAGATTCCTCCGGCATAACTGTCCATAGCATAAGCCAAACCAGCCGAACACATTCGTTTGTAGAAATTCTGGTCGTATGACGCTCTGACTGTATTGTATTTATTACCCAAAGTTGGCCATTGTTGACGGAAGTTCAAACCCAAACGGATGGCGTTAGCGTTACCAGCCATCGCAGGGTTCAGACTAAATGGCACAATATTGTGGTTGGAGAATGTATAGTCTTGAGCAAAGACACCCACAGTCGCCATCCATATTGCAGATATTATCAGTATTAGTCTCTTCATCTTCAATTTATCTTACAAGGGTTACAAAACCACGGTTCTCACCATCACGTTCAAGGTTGCCAAACTTACATTTGTATTTGTAAACCCAGCCGTAAACGCCCCACGGACACTCTTTTCCATTCCACTTACCGTCCCAGTAGTCGTCCAAACCACGTCCTTCATACATGATCTCACCAAGACGATTGTAGATGATATATGAGAAGTCTTCGATATAGCGACCACCATAGAATCTGAAGCCGTCGTTCTTCTCATCTCCATTCGGAGTGAAAGCCTCTGGAGCCCATATATCTTTCCATACATACAATGATGTCTCTCCTTCGTAAACACATCCATTAGCATCAACCGCACGCACGATGACGCTTACAGAATCACCTACCATCGACGTGTTGTAGCGGTAGTTCATCGTTCTGCCCTCAAGCTCCATGGCAGTTGAGTATGGTCGCCATGTCCACTTTGCCTCGATTGGAGAAAGTCCTGCAAACTGAACAGTAGGGTTATCCTCGTCGATCCAACCTGGAGTGACTGTAAAGTCGAATGTGCGACGGTTGGATAGAGCCACACTCTTTGAAATTGTCGACTCACATCCGTTTTCGTCACGGCCCATCACAGTGAATTTAGTATCCTCAAGGATTGTGATCTCCATCGACTCAGAGTTGTAATTCTTTGACAAATCCTCTGGTTCTGGTTCAGCGCTCCACTCATAGAAAATACCACCTGTCGCAGTAAGCTTAACTCGGTCTCCCTCGTCGGCACAACCTTCTGCAGACGACAATAATATATCAAGCTTTGGATTCTTGTATACATTAAGCTCGTAAGACACAGTATTAGTACAGCCATTCTCATCAGTACCAGTCACATAGAATGATGTGCTGACCATAGGCTTATGGGATATTGTCGGACTTACCTCGTTCGTATTCCACTTATATGATTTTGCTCCCGACGCAGTGATAGTAGCCTCTCCACCTGGACACACAATCTTGTCTCCTGTGACAAGCACATTCGGTGGAGTAAGAGGATGAACGAAGATATTCATATCAGAAGAACAGTTCAAACGTGTACCGATAAGTTTGACAAACTGATCTTTCTCAGGAATGAAATCAAGATTCTGAGTGTAGACAGTATCAGTGCCATAGATCCACTCAAATGTTGTGGCTCCCTGCGCACGCAAGTGAACATACTCACCCTGACACTCACTCACATTACCAAGATAAGAAAGTGTAGGAGGTTCGACAGGTAGCACCTTGATTGAGCCAGTGTTCTGGCAACCAAATGAGTCAACACCTATCACCTCAAATAACTTCTCCTCTGTGATCTTCTCAAGAATCTTATCTCCCTGCTTGCCGTGAGTCCACGCGTAGTCTAACGCTCCAGAAGCGACAAGAGTAGCCATACTGTCCTTGCAGACATTTACGTCTCCAGTAATCTGAATATTTGGCAACTCACGCAATGTCACGTTAACAATCTTAGATCCGACACATCCGTTTGAGCCAACACCTGTCAACGTATATTTAGTTGGAATATTTGGAGACACTTCCAATGTTTCACCTTCCAATCCATAGCCCCATGAATATGATTCAGCTCCATGAGCACGAAGTGTAGTATGGACACCTGGACAAACGACACTGTCTCCATCTACCCAAAGTTCAGGCACAGGAAGATAACCAAGCACAATACTCTTTGTAGCTGTACATCCCAATCGGGTACCAGTCACAGTGATCTTCACACTTTCATCATCCACCTTAAATGCACGGTGTGAGCCTTTGACTCCATCATGCCATACATATTCAGTGGCACCAGTAGCGTCGACTTGGGCAGACGCACCTGGACAAACTTCGATATCACCGACGATATCAATCTTAGGTTTGGCAATAGTGTCCACCAAGAACGAGTCTCTTGATCGGCATCCATTCATATCTATAGCCTCAAGACGGAAATGTACAGGCTCTCGCACTATAAACTCCGTCGTCTTTTGGAAATCAAAATAAGTATCGCCAGCATACCACCTCTGACTCTCCACATTTCCCTGAGCAGTCAACGCAGCTTTACTTCCAACACAAACACTGTCAGGAGCATCAATAATCACCTGTACCGGCATATTGACATTGACCGTCTTAGTGGCGATGCTCGGACAACCTTCCTCACTATAACCTACTACCTGATACTCAGTAGGTCCGTCCGGTATATCTGTTGTCTCTGTCACTTTTCCTGATGCGGGATAGATCCACTCCACCTCTTCTGAAGAACCTACAGCAGAAAGCTGCAAAGTATCGAAGGCACAAATCTGATCCTTAGAAACAATTGCCACCAAAGGAAGATCGTAAACGTAAACAGGAACAAATGTTGAATCCACACATCCGTTGGCTGTAACTTTTACCTTCCATATCTCATTCTTGTCAATCTTCTTTCTCAAACTTGAATTAGTTGATCCGTCCTGCCACTCGAATGTATAGCCGGCTGCGGAAAGCATCGTGACACTTGCGGCCTCCGACGGACAAACCTTATCCTCCAAATCGGCAATCTGCACAAGTGGACCTTGTTTGATACGAACCTTTTTGTCTGCAGTTCCCTTACAACCAAACTTGTCATAACCAATCACGGTATAGGTAGTGTCGGAGAATGGTTGAATCTCCATCGCCGGTCCGCTAAAGATAACATCTCTGCCTAAATCCCACTCGTAATCCAACGCTCCCATACCGTAGACCATAGACGTCTCTCCAGCACAGAGTTCATCAGGAGCCAAAAGATCAACATCAGGAGCCGGATTCACATGAATTGTGATGGAATCTTCTGTCTTACAACCGAAGTTCATGGAAATTGCAGAACATTTATATGTGTGGGTCAACGTCGGTATTACCTGAACTCGTTGGCCGGTCTTTCCATTACTCCACGCATACGTACACGACACCAGACTCGACGCTGTCAGACGTGTGGAATCACCAGCACACACAGTATCTTTTGTAGCACTCAACTTAATGTTAGGCATCAACACACGGTTGATATATAATGAGTCGTCGTATCCACAAGAGAACTCATCCACCACGTGGACATAGAACCAGCTGCTGTTCTCAATCGTCACCTTTGTGCTTCTCTCATTGCTAAGGATTGTCTTTGAAGAATCCAACCATGTCACAGTCGACGCTTCAGATATATTCTGAGCAAACAATTCCACCGTCGCACCCTGGCACACAGTATCTGCTCCATCGATAATAACCGTTGGATAATCAGGGATTGTAACATTGAAAGAGTCAATTCCCGCACAACCATGTTTAGTCACAGCTGTCAACTTTACCTTGTAATTACCTGGATTAGAAAACTTATGGTTTGGATTTTCCACAACTGAATTATGTCCGTCCGCGAAATCCCAATTATACTTATACAACTCATCATCATTAGTATTCAAAGACGAATTGTTAGTAAACTCCACATAACCTCCACAATTAACCTTGAATGTCATATCTGGCGTAACAGTAACAGGAAGCAGCTTTGTTTCCAATGTCACTGAGCTACAACTTTCCAAAGCTCCACGCATCGTACATGTGTAAGTGGAATTTGACGTCATAAGACGACGGTCGATCTCCACCTCACTACTGTCGGCTCCAGTAAACAAGAACATTGGGCTCTCATTACCGTCGACACGCCATTCATAATGAGCAAAACCCTTTGGTGCCTTGATTGTAGCGTTCTCTCCACTACTCTCACAGTTGTTGACATCAAGCTTCAAATCAGTAGTTTCAGCATAGAAATATCCGTAAGCCTCATGACCACCTGCACCCTCTATATTATTAACAAAACGTAGACAGTCGTGAGTTTGGAATGAGATTGTCACCTCATAGCCAACCTTATCCGTCAAATCATAAATTGTAGATGTCCATGGCAAATACGCATACTCACTCAATGTAGACGACGCCTCAGAGTAAGCACAATCCACATCCGGCTGCAACAAATAAGTGGCTGATTTATTGGCATTACTCTCAAATTTTGCACATGCTTCAGTAGAGACAATTCCAGTCGGACTCTTAAACGATACGTTCATTCCGAAATGAGGAATTTGGTCTCCGGAGTGTTCCGACGACACTTTGTTTGGAGCCTTCTGTCCTGGTTTTCCTGGACCAGCGGCTCCTCCACCCGCAGCCGCATTGTTGTTTCCAGTTGGGTCGTGAAGCACACAAGCGAAATTCAAAATCAATACCTTTGATTCTTCTGTTACGGTAAATGTATAGGAAGCTCTCTCCGCAGCGGCCCTTTTTCCACCGTTTCCTTCCGCACCAATTTTATATCCCGGTTTTCCAATTCGCATTGAGATGGCTCCATCTGTAAACGGATTCTCCTTAAAATCATCACAATTGACGATCGGATCATCTTTAGAAATAGCCGAATTAATAAGCGTGAAACGGTTATCATCTGCCGACGGCACTACTCCCGTCCATTTATAAACGACTGAACTATCAGAAGTACGATAGAAATCACCAGTCTCCATCGTCCATCCACTAAAATCACCTTTGGAAAAATCAATGTTTGGGGCTCCTACATCTCTCGCAGAAACCTTAAAGGGAAACAATAAAATTAGCAAGCTAACCACATATAAAAATTTCGCATAAGTTAGCTTTGCTGAACAATTAAATTCAGTTTGATTCATAACGTGCCCATATTATCAAGGTCCGTAAAAGGACTACCCAAAAAATTACCCTATTAAAATTATGTATTCCAAATCCCATCTTTAGAATACTTTGCAATACTACTAAAAAAATGTTAAAAAAAGCAAAAAAACGAAAAAAAATAGGTCAAAACGTATAATAATGTATCAAAACAGCCATTTTTTAAGAAAATCGCATCTTTTTACATTTGAATTCAATGAGTGAGTTTAATATCAACGTCAAAAATCGACGTCAAGACCAAAAGAGAAGGCTGTGCTTCTCGGATATGCTGAATAATCGACAGATGGTGTTGCCGACGTTGCTCTTCTCACACTCACTTCTGGATCGAAACCACCATACTTTGTCCAGCAGAATAGGTTATTGGCTGTAGCATAAACTCTTATCTTAGACATCTTGATCTTCTTCACTGCGTTTTCTGGCAACGAATAGCCTAATGTCAAGTTTTGCAGACGAAGGAATGAACCATCTTCCACAGCCCACGAGTGGAATACATATCTCGTCATTATCGGCGACCATATTGAAGCGTTGGCATTTAGCTCAGCCATCTCCTCCGGCGACGCAAGTATTCCCTCATTATTTAAATATGTCCAATAGCCATCCACGTCGGCAGACATATTTCTATATGAGTATTTGTTTGTGGTAGTATTCTCAATCTTGTTGGCATTATATACGTCGCCACCGTATTTCCAATAGAAATCAGCAGACAAATCAAAATTCCAGATCTTAAAATTCAATCCGAATCCTCCTGTATGTTTAGGCAACGCATTACCAATCACCACCTTATCTTCCTCATCAATAGTACCGTCGCCATTCTGATCCTTCAAACGCAATGATCCAGGACGAATAGTTCCTGCCAATAATGTGGCATCCGATACCAGACCTTCTTTCAAAGTATAGGTTCTCGTCTCCACATCGTAATCGAAATCATCAACGGTGTACCAGCCATCTGTCTCGTAGCCATACATTCTGCCGATGCTCTCCCCTACCTCAAGAATATAATCTCCTGTAATCTCCGAGCCTGCCCAACCTGACGACATCTCCATCTTGTCTACGTCGCCCAAATTCTTAATCTTAGTATCTGAGAAAGCGATATTGAAATCTACATCGAATTTGAAATTTTTCTTGTTGACAACACCGATATTCAACGACAATTCCACACCTCGGTTTTCTGTCGAACCGACATTCTGCATCATATATTTATAACCCGACGAGTATGGCAACTTAGTCTGCAAAAGCAAATCCTCAGTCGTATTCTTATACACATCGGCAGTCAACTGGAAACGATTGCTGACAAAACCAAGATCAAGACCGATATTACGAGAGATGGTTGTCTCCCATGTCAAATCTGGATTTGGCTTATATTCTCCCGTTTTCAAATAAGAAAGATATTCGCCGTCAATCTCAAGCACTCCGTCGGCATCGGATGGCGACGAATAAACCTGTTGATATAAATTGCTACTGATGCGATTATTTCCCGTCGCACCTCCACTGATTCTCAATTTGGCATTGCTGATAACTTTTGATGCGGAAGTGTTTGCTATGAATTTTTCTTCACTAATTCTCCATCCCACTGAAGCCGACGGGAATTGTCCCCACTGATGTCCAGAAGCAAATTTGCTTGAGCGGTCGGATCTATAAGTGGCAGAGAATAAATATCTGTCGGAAAAAGAGTAGTTCACTCTGCCAAAATACGACATTATCACATCATTAGGCAAAACAGCCGAATTAGATGGTTGGGGAGAACCGAGACTCATATTGGCAAGACACTGCTCCGCATTTAGATATTCAGGAAAGAAACGGCTCTCACTTTGGATATAATTCTCTTTCTTTTTCAAATATTCCTCACCAGCGAGCAAAGTCAAATTATGACGTTTCTTCTTCTGCAAAAGATTGAAAGTCGCGGTGTTGGAATTTCGGAATGTAGACTGACGAAGATTTAGAATCGACGCCATTGGAGCATTACCATTCTTCATAGCCTGCGACGTTCCGATACCATAGCAACGCTCAGTCTCGTCAAACACTCCATTCACTCCAATCTGTGAATTAAGATCAAGAAAGTCGACAGGGGAAATCTTAATTCCGAAATCTCCCTTCACACCATTCTGCGTCTGCTTACGATAATCAGCATCATTCACCTGAATCGGATTATAAGTGCTCGACACCGTCTCGAAATTCTCAACGTCTTCAATATTCAAAGGAGAATAGAGCAACGCGTTTCGCAAACGTGCATCTGTATTGCTACCCTCAGTCGATACACCAGCACCGTTTCGCACCTTATTATAGTATGAAGTCTTCAAATCAAACGACACATACTTCGACACCTCATGATTGATGTTGATGCCTAAATTATGTCGACACGATTCCTGCCCAACCACGATTCCATTATTGTCGTTGAAATCGTATGCCAATTTGAATGCAGTCTTGTCTTTCTTGTAGGTAGTGATGATAGATTGGTTCATAAAGAAACCATTCTCTCCAAACAACTGAGCCACCCAGTCGTTAGGCTCAACCGACTGATATTGGGCAAGTTCATTCCAATTACCATATACAGAAGAGAACGATTCCAAAGCCTCCTCACTCTTCATAGCCGCCGTCTCATAACAGAATTTGGCATAATCGTAAGGCGACAACACCTTCAGTTTATTCTTAAACGTGCGGAATCCATACTGTGATTTGTACGACGTCTTCAATCCATCCTTAGAGGCTTTTTTTGTAGTAATCAGCACCACTCCAGAAGCAGCACGGGCTCCATACACAGCAGCAGAAGCAGCGTCTTTCAAGACATCAATTCTTTCAATATCAGAAGGAGAAATATTAGAGATATTGTCGACGGGGAAACCATCCACAATATATAAAGGAGCATTGTTTCCTGTGATAGACGTACCGCCACGCACAGTGATCTCAGCATCACCCATACTGCCACCTTCACTCATAGACACGTTGACACCAGCAATCTTACCTTGGATCGCACTCTCAACATTACCATTCTCACCTTGTATTGATTGGGATGGAGAAAGAGTCGCGTTTGCACCGGTCAAATCCTTTTTGCGAGCCACACCATAGCCCACAACCACGAACTCATCCATTTCATATTCAGGCTCAACATACAAAGAATCGACGCTCTCATCCTTTAGACTTCCAGTATAGGCATTCACGTCAACGCAGAAAAGTATTGCGACCAACAACGACGCAAACTTGAAACACGAATTATATATTTTTGAGTCCTTAATAGCCATCCTTATATAATGTATGCAACAAAAATAAATAAAATTTGGAAATTATTGACGAAAACGAAAACGAAAACGTTGACGTTAACGTTAACGTTGACAATGTCGTGCGGAAAAGTACGATGAGGTACATTTTTGAAACTTTTTTGTGACACATCGATTAATTCCACTTCGTTGTCGAAACGTAATGTGTTTTTTTTCAAATAGTTTTTGCAAATAAGACAATCTTTCTCTATTTTTGCGTCAAATTTTGAAAATTAACAACAAAGATGACAAAGGCAGAATTAGTTAATGAGATATCTGTACGCACAGGCATTAGCCGTGAAGATACTCTTATTGTAGTTGAGGGATTTATGTCTGAGGTTAAGAGAGCAATGCGTAAGGGTGACAACATCTACCTTCGCGGATTCGGCACTTTCCTAGTAAAGACAAGAAAAGAGAAGACTGGTAGAAACATCACTCAGAAGAGCACAATCATCATCCCTGAGCACAAGATCGCTGCTTTCAAGGCTACTAAGGACTTCATCTATGAGAATGGAGACTACATGAGCGTAGAGAGCAAGAAATAAGCCGGAAGTGAACTTTAGTAAAAATTATTAATACATTAGATTATGCCAAGCGGTAAGAAGAGAAAAAGACATAAAATGTCTACTCACAAGCGCAAAAAGAGACTAAAGAAGGATCGTCATAAGAAGAAATAATCCTTCAAGGTATTTTGCAAAAAGAAAGCTAAGAACAAACGTTGACTGCCGTAAAAAAGCTCAGTGTTTGTTCTTTCTTTTTATCTAAGACCATGAAGACGGTGTTTTAACGTCAACGTTAACGTCAGCGTTATATTTCCACCGTCCTCAACAAAAAAAATTTTAAAGTGAATAACGAACTTATTATCGACGTTCAGGAAAAAGAAGTTAAGATTGCCCTCCTTGAGGACAAGAAACTTGCTTCCTACCACTCTGAAGACAGAGTGACTGAGAACAAGTACGCCGTGGCCAATATCTATCTGGCTAAGGTGAAGAAGCTTATGCCTGGACTAAACGCAGCTTTCATCGACGTGGGCTACGATAAGGGTGCTTTCCTTCACTATCAGGATTTAGGACGTGGATATCGCTCTACTCAACGATTCCTTCGCAATGTCTTGATGGAGGGTTCACGTGCGCCTAAAGTGCAGGAGGTGGAGCTTGATCCGATTCTTGAAAAAGAAGGAGACATCAAGGATGTGCTTGCCCCAGGTCAGGAAATCTTGGTGCAGATTGAGAAGGAGCCTATCTCTACAAAAGGCCCTCGTTTGACTGCAGAAATCACCATCGCAGGTAGATTCCTTGTGCTTGTGCCACTTTCAGACAAGGTTTTCGTGTCGCAGAAGATCAAATCCAATGCGGAAAGAAAACGTATCAAGGAGATTCTATCTAAGTGTCTGCCTAAAAACTTTGGCTGCATCGCGCGTACAATGTCGGAAGGCAAAGAAGAGTCTGACTTCTTAGACGAGATCAAAGACTTGGTCGAGAAGTGGGAAGACATGGTTGCCAAGCTAAACAAAGAGGATCTTCCAAAACTTGTACTCAAGGAGATGGACTCTGTGACTGGTCTGCTTCGCGACACTCTTTCTCCCGACTACGACAGCATCGTGGTCAACGACAAGGATGTCTACAAAGAGGTGTTGAGCTACGTTGAGCATATCGCTCCAGAGAAGAAGGAGATTGTCCAGTATTACAACGATGAGATTCCTTTGTTTGATTTCTACAAGGTTACGAAGCAAATCAAGAGTTCATTCGGCAGAACCGTTGTCTTCAAGAATAGCGCTTACTTGGTGATCGAGCAGACAGAGGCTTTGATGGTGATCGACGTGAATAGTGGAAACCGATCAAAGAGCAGCAACGACCAGGAGACAAACGCACTTGAGGTGAACCTTGCAGCCGCCGACGAAATCGCTCGTCAGCTTCGTCTACGCGATATCGGAGGTATCGTGGTGATCGACTTCATCGATATGGCCAAGGGAGAGAATCGCGTCGCCCTATACGACAGAATGCGTCAGAACATGGCCCGTGACAAAGCCCGCCACAACATTCTTCCACTAAGCAAATTCTGCCTAATGCAGATCACACGTCATCGTGTGCGCCCAGTGACCAACATCAAAACAGAGGAGGTCTGCCCTACTTGCCACGGAACAGGCAAATGTCAGCCAACTATCCTGTTTGAAAACGAGATCGAGGAGAAGATACGTTATGTGAAGGAAGAGAAACAGATGGAAAACTTCACAATCTACGTACATCCATACATCTACGCTTATCTGAACGACGGATTCTTCTTCAACAGTTTGAAGTGGAAATGGCGTCGCAAATATTGTAAATTCAATCTGCTCAAAAACGAAGACTTCGGAATGCTTCAATATAAGTTTATCGACAAGGATGGAGCAGAAATCAACCTGAACCCAGAAAAAGAGGAATTACCGATAGATGATTCTACCGACGACAGCAACAAAAAATAACTATGTAAGGGCAATCCAACGGGTTGCCCTTTTTTAATAAAAAAACTCTTCCCCATCACTGAGGAAGAGTTTTAAAGAAAATCATTCGTTTATATAAAAAGGAATTGCTATGTGACTAATTATCCAAGCCTTTTCATTGCCTCAATTGTTGCGTCTCTGTCGCCTAACGCAGAGAATCTGATGTATCCTTCTCCACTCACACCAAATCCGACTCCCGGTGTGGCTACAATATTCTTCTCTTTCAAAAGGTAGTCGAAAAACGCCCACGAATCCATTCCAGCAGGTGTCTTAGCCCATACGTATGGACTGTTCTTTCCACCAAACACTGTATAACCAGCGGCCTGTAGGCTCTCTCTGATTATCTTGGCGTTACCCATATAATAATTGATTGTCTCCTTCACCTGTTTCTTTCCCTCTTCACTGTAAACAGCCTCAGCAGCTCGCTGGATAACGTATGCTGTTCCGTTGAACTTTGTGCACTGGCGACGGTTCCACAATCCATTCAACGCTACTTTCTCGCCTTTTGCGTTTCTTGCCATCACAGTCTTTGGAATGACAGTCAATCCACATCTTGTTCCTGTGAAACCTGCTGTCTTTGAGAAACTGCGGAACTCGATAGCACACTGCTTTGCTCCCTCAATCTCGTAGATTGAATGAGGAACGTCATCCTCCTGAATGAATGCCTCGTATGCGGCGTCGAACAAAATCAACGCATCGTTTGCAAGCGCATATTTAACCCACTCTGTAAGCTGAGCCTTTGTCAGTGTTGTTCCTGTTGGATTATTAGGGAAGCATAGATAAATCACGTCTACCTTCTCCTTTGGCAATGATGGCACAAATCCGTTCTCTGCTGTGCATGGAAGATATACGATCTTGCTCCAACGTCCGTCGGCAAGCAAATCACCAGCACGACCTGCCATCACATTTGTGTCGATATATACCGGATAAACTGGATCTGTAACAGCTACAACGTTGCCCAAACCAAGAATATCACCGATGTTACCAGTGTCACTCTTTGCACCGTCGCTAACGAAAATTTCATCGCTCTCAAGAGATACCCCACGTGGTGCGAAATCGTTCTTGATGATTGTGTCAATCAAAAACTTATATCCCTGCTCTGGACCATATCCACGGAATGTCGATGAATCTGCCATCTCATCCACAGCCTTGTGCATCGCTTTGATTACAGCATCACACAATGGCAATGTGACGTCGCCAATACCCATACGGATAACTTTTGCCGACGGATTAGCCTCTTTGTAAGCAGCCACTCTCTTTGCTATCTCAGAAAACAGATAACTGCCTGGCAGTTTCTGGAAATTATCATTAATTGTAACCATATCCTGAATATATATCGAATCTAAAATTTCTAATCAAATATGTCACGCACGTCCGTGCGTCTCTACGTGTTCTAATTAAATTTCAACCTCGCCTTCAAATACTGTGGTTGCCGAACCTGTCATGTAGACGTGGTTGTCTGCCTCACTCCATTTAATATGTAGGTCTCCTCCACGTAGTTTCACACAAACATCACGGTCAGTCAAGCCGTTCAACACACAAGCCACCGCAACTCCGCAAGCTCCTGTGCCACATGCCATTGTCTCGCCGGCTCCACGCTCCCAAACTCTCATCTTCACCTCACTACGGCTGTGAACCTCCACAAACTCAGTGTTTGTCTTGCGTGGGAAAGCAGAATGGCATTCGTAAGATGGACCGATTTTCTCCAAATCCAACGAATCCACATTATCAACGTAGATGACTGAGTGAGGATTTCCCATGCTGACACATGTTGTCAACTTCGTTTCTCCCAACACTTCAATCGGCTGGCTCACCACCTTAGGCATATCAAATGTAGTCGGGATATTCAAACCGTTAAGGATTGGTTCTCCCATATCCACCGTAACTGTCTCTACCTTACCGTCGACTACATGAAGATCAAGAATCTTCACTCCTGCAAGAGTCTCAAGCGAAACCTTTGTCTTCGTTGTCAACCCCTTGTCGTAAACATACTTGCCGACACAGCGAGAAGCGTTTCCACACATCTCAGCTTCCGAACCGTCTGAGTTGAACATACGCATTCTAAAATCACACGTCTCACTTGGCAGAATCATAACGATACCGTCCGATCCGATACCTGTGTGGCGATCGCTCAACTTGATTGCAACCTCACTTGGGTTCGCTATTTTTTCTGTCGCTCCATTGATATAAATATAATCGTTGGAGATTCCGTGCATTTTAGTAAACTTCATATTTTTTTCGTTTTCGTCTTCGTTTTCGTCAACTTTCGACTGCAAAATTAAGGCTATTGAGATTAGCAAAAGTTGGTTTCGTACGCCTTTATGGAAGAAATAAGGCTGTATTTTCAAATTAAAAGCAAATAGCCAGATTTAATTACAATTTATAATTAAAATTAGAACATTACTTACATTTTACAATAAATTAAACACACAATAGCCACACACGATTTTTATGTTAAAAAAAATTAAATGACGTTTAGTAAATTTTATTTACACATTCCGTCATTTTTGACAACTAATAATAGTTGTTTAATACAAATAATGCAACTACGTTTAAGTAAATTTGCAGAAAAATAAGAGAGTATATTTAATCAATATGAGAAAACTAATATTTTCAGTACTGACAGCATTGGCTTGCACGATTCAAATCGCAAGTGCTGAGACGCAAGTGTTGACGCTCGACAGTTGCCGTGCGTTGGCGATTCGCAACAACAACGATCTGAAAATGTCGAGTGTCAAGAAACAGAAGGCATACTACGACAGAAAAGCAGCATTCACTAAATTTTTGCCTCGTATCACAGCTACAGGAGCTTACATTCTTTCGTCGAAAGATATAAGTCTTCTTTCAGAGGAGACGCAAGACAAACTAAACAATCTTGGCACAAACGCCGGAGCTGCAATGGGGCAGAGTTTGCAGCAATCCACACAACAGATGACTCAACAGGCGATGCAACAAGTGATGCAGAATCCTGAGTTGATGCAACAGATGATGCAAAACCCTCAGTTGATGCAGCAGATGATGCAGATGCCAGAGAAGATAAACGGTCTGACTCAGAATGTCACAAACGGTTTCAATCAGACAGTTGCTCCAAAATTGAATGCTATCGGTGGAGAGATCGTCGACGAGTTTGACATCGACAACACTAACATCGGAGTCATTTCAGTGATGCTTACTCAGCCAATCTACATGGGTGGTAAGATCGCTGCCTACCATAATATAATGAAGAAAGTTGAGCAGTTGACTAACGCTCAAGCTGTAGGCAAGGAGAACGATGTGATTGTTGAGACTGATGAGGCATACTGGAGAATCGTCGGACTAGAATCAAAAAAGAGATTGGCACAGAGCTATCTTCGCACTATCGACACATTAAATAAAGATGTAGAAAAACTTATCGACGCTGGTTTCGCTACCAAAGCTGACGGATTGAAGGTTAGAGTCAAACTGAACGAAGCTAAGGTTTCTGTTATCCAGGTGGAGAACGGAATCACTCTTTCCAAGATGTTGCTTTGCCAGATCTGTGGACTTGATATGAACTCAGACATCCAGCTTGCCGACGCGAATATCGACGCCGATGGATTTGTCGTTCCAGAGACAACAGCAGCAGCCAACATCGACGAGGCAATCAAATCAAGACATGAGATGCAGAGTCTTGCTCTTGCCAAGGAGATAAGCGAAGAGAAAGTCAAGATTGCAAGAAGCGAATATCTTCCTACCGTCGCCCTTATGGGAGGCTACACCACAACTAATCCATCCGCATTCGACGGAATCAAGAATGAGTTTGGAGGCATGTGGAACGTGGGAGTCGTTGTTAAGGTGCCAGTAGTCACTTGTGGAGAGAGAATCTTCAAGGTGAGAGCCGCAAAAGAAGAGGCCAAGATTGCTGAATACCAATACGATGAAGCAAAAGAGAAAATTACATTGCAGGTCAACCAAAACACTCAGAAAGTGGCAGAGGCAAGCCAACGTCTTCACACAGCAAAGGAGAGTTTGAAAGAGGCACAGGAAAACCTACGCTACGCAGAGGTCGGAATGAAAGAGGGAATGATCCCAGTTTCAGATGTGCTTCAGGCAGAGACAGCATTGCTAAAGGCCCAGAGCACTGCCATCGAGGCGGATATCGACCTTCTATTGGCTGATTTGTATTTGAAGAAATCTTTAGGAAAGATTCAAAACGCTCATTAACCCATATATGGAGAATGGATACAACGGTCAGGTTTGAAACCTGACCCTACATTCAAGCCATAACACCTCTGTAGGGGAGGGTTTCAAACCCTCCCGTCATAAACGGAGATACAAATAATTCGTAACAAAATAAAATCTAAATAAGATGAAAAATAACGCAGTGATAATTATCGCGATCTGTGTAATCGTTGTAATCCTAGGAATAATCCTATATGGTCTAACAGCCTCAACGCCAGAACCAGTCATCCAGGGTGAGGTTGAGATTTCAGACTATCGTTTGTCGTCAAAAGTTCCTTCACGTGTGATGGAGATAAAAGTGCAGGAGGGAGACTTCGTTAAGAAGGGAGATACAGTTGCAATCATGGAGGCTCCAGAGGTTGCAGCAAAACTTTCTCAGGCAGAGGCAGCTAAACGTGCTGCTCAAGCTTTGAAGAACAAGGCAGAGGCTGGTGCACGCAGCGAGCAGATTGAGGCCGCTTACGAGATGTGGCAGAAGGCAAAGGCTGGTCTTGACGTTTACGAGAAGACTTACCAGAGAGTAGAGAAACTATTCAACGAGGGTGTGATCGCAGCACAGAAGAAGGATGAGGCTTACGCACAACTTGAAGCTGCTAAGGCAACAGAGAAAGCTGCTAAGTCTCAGTACGACATGGCAGTGAACGGTGCTCAGAAGGAGGATAAGGATGCTGCTGCCGCACAGGTGGCAAGAGCAAGAGGTGCTGTCGCAGAGGTTAACTCATACATCAACGAGACAATCATCCGTGCTTTGGCTGACGGTGTTGTGACTGAGATTTTCCCAGAGGAGGGAGAGTTGGTCGGATCGGGAGCTCCTATCATGAATGTGGCTAAAGCCGACGGTGCATACTTGACTTTCAACATCCGTGAGGATTTGCTAAAGGATTTCGAGGTTGGCAAGGAAGTAAAGGTTTTCATCCCTGCAAAAGACACTACAATCAACGCTACTGTAAGCGGAATGAAGAATGTTGGAAGCTACGCAGTTTGGAAGGCAACTAAGGCTCTTGGCCAGTACGACCTTAAAACATTCGAGGTTAAGATGCGTCCAGAATCGCAGGATTTGAAGTTGGCTGCTGGAATGAGCGCTATCATTAAATGACGTTGACGTTAACGTTGACGAAAACGAAAACAAAAACGAAAACGAAAAAAATGAAAAACGTAGAGACGTGGCGTGCCGCGTCTAAAATAAAATAAGTTATGGATATAAAGTCAATTTTTAGTAGACTAAAAAAGTTGGCTCTTAGAGAGGTCGAGATCTCACGTCGTCGCCCACTCTACCTATTCTGTATGCTTATCGCTCCCATCTTCTTCAGTTTCATGTTTATCGACGTGATGAAAGAGGGTGCTCCACATGAGGTTCCGGCGGCAGTTGTCGACGAAGACAACAGTCAGGTGTCGCGAACTCTTCTACGCACTCTCGACGCTATGCAGGAGACTGATCTGACAGTGAAATACAAGGATTTCTCCGACGCGAAGGATGCCCTACGCAGAGGAGAGGTGTTTGCTATAGTGCATGTGCCAAAAGGTCTTTCAGAGAAGGCTTTGACACAACGTACTCCAACAATCTATTTCTACACCAACGATGCCTACTTCTTGGCAGGAGCTTTCCTATTCAAGAACATGAAGGTGCTTGGTGAGTTGTCTGGACTTGCGATCACCAAATCAACACTGTCAGCCAAGGGTGTGGATGAGGACAGAATCATGGGATTGATCCAACCAATAACAGTGGAGTCACATCCGTTGAACAACCCGTCGCTCAACTACTCCATCTATTTGACTAACATATTTATTCCGGCAATCTTGCTGCTTATAGTCTTCATTGCCACATGTTACTCAATCGGTTTGGAATGGAAGCGAGGCACACAGAAGAAATGGTATAAAGACGCGGGTGAGAATGTAGTGGTTGCGTTGACTGGCAAACTATTGCCACAGACTGCCGTCTACATGCTGATGTTCCTCTTCATGGACGTCTACCTATATAAGATCAACGGATTCCCGATAGCATGTTCGATGATCCGTCTGCTCGGCATACAGCTTTTAGCGACACTTGCATCGCAAGCATTCTCTGCCGCCATCTTCGGAATCTTGGC
>DCIP01000151.1:1112-18143 GCA_002317115.1 Candidatus Scybalocola fimicaballi | reverse complement strand
GAACAGCCAATCCCTTTCTCCAACGATAACCAGTCATAGGCAAAAAGATTGTGTTTTGATTGCACTTCGACACACCATACATTCCAGAAACACCTGTGTTGTTGATGTTTTCAACGAACTTCCAATCACATCCGTCTATCAACTCTTTCTGTTGCTCTACCGTCGGCATTCTCCATTCTTCTCCACAGTTTTGGGAAGCGGCATCATCAACTAGCAATAGTTTGGCTATATTGTCGACAGGACCCCAACTATACATTGTCACATACTTTGTCAAATCGTAATAGTCTCCCCATTTATATTGACCCCAGCTGTAGCAATCCGCCAAAGTTGTGTCTTCAGGAGCAGTTTCTCCCCAAGCAAAATGCGAACCAACTTCATAGTATTTATCCGCTCCGATGTTGCAAGTAGCCCACTTATGTCCACTTTTTAATCCAAGATCAACGTAGGCATATCCACCAATATTGCCAGACACACTCACTCCATAAGCATCATCTTCAAAATCAACCTCTGTCACATGGCTTACATCATAACGAACGATCTGTCCGTCGTCGGTCTTTACTCGCATATAAGTAACTGCATTAGCCACAACAGCCAATGACGCTACAGAAAACACTGATAGTATAAGTTTTTTCATATCGTTTGATTTCTAAATGAATAATTTTTAGCATTATATTGCAAATATAGCGAAAAAACAATAGCAACAAAAAAAGGCGACGAGAACATTCCCGTCGCCTATAATATTTTCATTTGCTATTTCTTACTGCATAATCGCAACAGTGCGTGAGTAGACACCGATCTGCTGCTTAGAGTCAGCCTTGATGTTAGACATCTTCAAGAACTTGTTCACCTGACGAAGATCGTAAGGCACCTCTGAAGCCACCAACACAAGATTGTCTGTACCAAGTGGGTAAGTCAACTCGATTGGATAATCCTCAAGGTCGATCACACAATTTGCTGGGATCAACAAGTGAGACAATGTCTGAGCATCGTCGATTGGCAAACACTCTGCCATCTCTCCGTTTGATGCGACGTCGATCACATTTACATAAAGGATCTTAGAGCTGTTGTTCTTAACTCTGAAGTAAACCTCCTTACCTGCCTTTGCAGCCACAACGATCTCACCTGTCTTAGTGTCAACAAGGTCGAAAGAGATACCGAAGTCGCTCTTCTCATTGCTGACATTAAACTGACTCTCGCTGTTCTTCTTTGCCAAGATAGCCTTTGCGATATCGCTCTCGATGATATCTCCACGGTAAGTACATCCGGCTGCGGCATGGCTGATATTGTCAGTACCATTACCGTTGAACAAAGACTTAACTGCGTGACCTACAAACTCAGCTGAAGCCGACGACGCATTTCCCTGCTCCTTCATGATTGTGCCGATAGTCTTACCATCCACAGCACCTGTGGCATATATTTTCTGAGCAGACTTATCGATAATTGATAGGCTTGCACCATCTTTCACACGGACTACGTCAGACTCCTGAAGCTCAGCACGCTTTGTAAGCGCCTGCCAAGTGTTTCCAGCCTTCTTCTCCACACTTCCCGTTACAGCGTAAACGAAAAGATTTCCTGCGTATGTTGCCACTGCCATAATAAGCATGCAGGCAACTGATAACATTCTCTTCATAACTTTGCCCTCCTATTGGTTAATTAGTTTCTTTTTGGGAACAATATATAGTTTCCTTGTTTATTTTCAAAGATTGGCATCTGCTTGCCGTTTGTAGAAGTACGTACCTGCTGACGGATGTATTTCTCCAAGCCATCGATTGTGATGTTTCCTTCCTCGTCGACAGCCTTGCCGTTGATACCCTCGATCAAAGCCTTTGTGAAGATACCGTTCTTCCACTCCTCGCTCTCGTTCGACTTCTGGCTTGCTGTGCTTGAATAGAATCCGATGATGCCTGGATCAGCAAGTGAGAATGGCTCTGCCACCGACTTCTGTCCGTACATTGCACCAGAGTGGCAAGCATCCATAAAGATGATGATCTTACATCTCTTATCCTTCAAACGCTTTGTAGCGCTTCTGATGACGTCGAAATTAACGGCAGTAGAGAACAAATCCTCGCTCTCCGCGTTAGCCGACAAGAAATAAGTATCGTCGCCTTCTTTAGCACCGTGTCCAGAGAAGTATAGCATAACGACGTCGCCCTGCTCTACCTTGTTGACAAGCTGCGACATCTGCTTCTTGATTGCACGGTCGTTAGCATTCTTATCTGTGACAAGAGATGCAGTAGCCAAATTCTTATAGTAGCTCAAATTGCTGTTCTGGATAGCACTCAAGAAATCAGCGGCATCCTTAGAAGCATGCTGAAGTTTCAAATCAGCCTGGTCGTAATCACTTACACCAACAGAGACAACATGCAAAGCAGGTTTGTTGGAATCTGCCTTGTAGTACAATCTTACAACTGCAGGATCACTGCTCAAGCCCTTGCTATCCTTAGCGATTAGCTGCACTCTGCAGACATCCTCTTTACGAGGAAGAGTAAGAGTGATCTGGTCAGACAACTGCTTCACACCCTTTGTAGTTGGCTGAAGCTCACCATTGATATAAGCTATGATAGATGGTTTGCTGCCATCAGCAGTCTTAGCCTGGTAAACGAATGTCATCTCAGGATTAGTGTACTGAGCGCCATCCTTAGGTGAGACGATAGTGATTGTAGGTGCACCTGCGGCAACTGGAGTCGCAGGTTTCTGCGGATTCACAGCTGGAGTTGCAGGAGTCTGAGGTTTTGTTGGAGTTGCAGGAGTAGCGCTTGCCAACAACGAGCCCTTAAACTTACCATCATCCACATTATGAGCCTCCGACGGACGTGTGCCAGCCTTAGGATTCTTCTGTTGCCATGCGAAACCAGCCTTTTTAGCCTCAGCAGCTGAAGCGTAAGCAGGCTGAGCGATCCATTTCTCACCACGGTCGACACATCCCCACTTGCCACCACGCTTAACAACGGCGAAGTTACGGTCTGGAGTGAACATACATGTCTTATCATAGTCGTCAAGGAAAGGCTTGATGATCCAGTTACCAAGATAGTTGGCAAAACCCTTCTTTCTTGTCTGAGAATCCATAGCCTCGTAAGCAGTCTGGCCAAGAGGAGCATACTCGCCCCACTCCTTTGCAGCCTGGAGGATGCTTTCCTTATTGATCATTACAGGCTTAATAATATACTTAGCGTCCTGATCTATCGCACCCCAAAGACCTTTATGCTTTACGATAGCATATTCTGAAGTGCCAGACAATGTGTAAGTGTCGTCAATCTCGTCAAACACTGGTGAAATCACAAAATCACCATAGTAGTTGGCGTAACCGAACTTACCATTTCCGTCGGCTGCATCGTATAGATAATCCTCAACGCGAGCCTTTCTCCACTGTGCGTGAGCTGCCTTGAAAGCGATATTCTTATTTTTGAACACCATCTTTGCTATAACATCTCCTTCTGTATTGATCACTCCCCAGAACTTACCCTGGCGCACTACAGCGTAATCTTTCGAACCTACAAATGCATGAGCAGGATCAATCTCATCGTAAGTGTGCTTGATCACAGTGCGAAGAGTCTTAGGATCCTGAAATCCCCACTTGTTTGTTGTCTGGTTCTTCACTGCCTTAAGAGCCGCAAATGTAGGCAAGCAAAGCAGCAATGTCAAAATAGCTAAACCTATTCGTTTCATATTATATTTCATCTCTAAATCGAATTTATATCATTTCATTACATATTTAACCACGGCCATTTCTTCGCCAACCACTGGTAAGGGGCAAGAGACTCAAGCCACAACCAAAGCTCACTACTGAATCCACCTAATCCCACACCGATCATAGCGTAGGTATAGTTGAGATTGTATCTGAAGTTGATGAATGTCAAACCTCCCAACAGCATCATTCCAAGAAGGAAGCCAAGCTGAGTGAAGTTGATAATCATACCGTTTGTCTTTTCGTAAGCCTCGTAAGCCCAACAACAGAAATAGTTGAAGGCAAGAGTGATAATCAATCCCCAGATGATTGCCCAACCGTCGGACATATTAGTAATAAGACGATTATCTTTAGTTGCCGTGGCTATACTGTAGGCATGAATCAACGTACCGTTGATACGTCGCATACCATAAAGTTCAGTTGCGATAGTGTGATAATCTCTCAAGTCGTCCATATCACCTACAAGGATAACTCTGTCCTGGATATCGAAAGTATCAAGGAAAAGCTCCATATCAAGCATCTTACGCATATCAAACACGTCGACCTGCATCTTCTTGTAATTGATAAGCTCCTCATCATTTCCTCGATCCTGAAGCATCTTATACTTGTCAGGGAACCCAAGACGAAGGATCTCACCCACAAAAGAAGGGAGTGTCAATCCGCCGACAGTGACCGAGTCGGGATAGAAGTATCTCACAATTCCCTCGTCGATATTCACACTCGCGTTATAGCAGACATCATGGTAGAAAGATTCCTCCACGGCAACTGTGTCGCCCATCTTCACAATACGCTGAGCAGAGATAAAATTTGGAATTCTTGAGATGACGTTGCGAAGACTATCATTCTCTAATGAATCCGACGAAATATTGTGGCTGAAGATGCAGTCCATCGCCACAACTTTAGGACCTAACTTAGAAATATAATCAAGGCCTTCCGCAATTTCCAATCTTGAGTGGACTCCTGCCATGTTGACGAAAGCAACGTCCATGCAGTAATCCATATCACCTTCCTTTAAGTTCTCTGTATATAAATAATTATCAGTAAACGCGATAGCATCCAGTGCACGAGCGATCGGGTTCAAGAATGCCCACGAGAAAGCGAGTACAGCGACCAATATGCACACTCCAATTGTCACCAACAATGTGCCGACGCTCTGCCTCATATAGCGGCAAAATTTCACCATTTTATCTCTCATACTTTTAAATTCTTCGTAAGGAAAAACTAAATTTTTCGCAATTTAGTAAAAAAAATTGCAAACTGATGAAATTAGAGGGAATTTTATGAGAATAAAATCATAAAAAAGGAGACGCAATTTCTCGCGTCTCCAATATATATTTTCAAAACTATATTTTACTTATAAGCATTTACAATCTGTGAGATCAACGAAACAAGCGGAGCATTCCAGTTAAGGGCGATCTCATTTGTAGAGTAGCTACATGACATATCAAGATATGTCTTTGCCGCATACTTAACTGTTGGATATGCGCTGTTGCCACAGTCTGATGTCTGGTCAAGCGAAGGGCCACCTACCAAATATCCTGGGATTGGTGTGCTGATACCGTCGGCAATGCTTCTACGGTCGTGGATATTAACTGGTGACTTTGTACCGAATCCAGTCACGAAGCAGTAACCTGTAGCATTTGCACCAAGGATATAGTCAAGACAATATTGAGCTGCAGCCAAATACTTCTCTGAATTCAATTTCTTACAAGCCATCGCAAGCACCATACCTGAGTTTGCCACCTGTCCGTTAGATCCCCAGAAGTACTCTCTCAATGGCACACGTCCTACGCTTTCGTTATATATTGAAAGAAGGTCGTCGGCAAGTTCCTTGAACTTCTTCTCTACCATCTTCACGTCTACCTTCTCCTGCAATGCATCCTCATTAAGCATCATTGAGATCAAACCAAGTGTGCTGACCTCACCCCAGAAAGGAACTGAGAAATACTGATTCAACTTTAGAACTGAAGCATACTTGGCATCACCTGTTGAGATCAACATCTCTGATGCGGCCCAGAACTGCTCGTCCTTCATCTCACTTGACGCGTATGATCCTGTGTTACAATCATTAGGGTTCTGGAACATCACATAATGACGCTGTGATGAAGCCCAATCGTATGCTCTCTTTGCAGCAAGCATCGCTTTCTCTGAGAAATCAGGATAATCCGTGTTCCCTTTGTAGACGCGTGATGCCAAAGCCATTGTGGCTGCGAAATCGTATGCGCAATCCATTGACTTACCGATCAAGAAACGCTCTTTCTTATCGTCGGCTGGCATAATCATGTCTGGGAACTGAAGTGTAGTGACCTTATTGTATACGCTACCGTCGGCCTCATCCTGCATTGTAAGCATCCACTTCAACTCATACATACACTCATCAAGGATATCTGCTGTATGGTTGCCACTTTCAGGAATATTCAAATCAAGTCCATCAAAATACGATGGGTTCAACTGATATGCAGTAAGCAAAGTGTGAAGCGTGATAGATGCATTCACAGTATATTTTCCATAATCACCCGCGTCGTACCATCCGCCATGGGCATCACGATGTGCTTTTGCTCCCTTGGCATTTGTGTAGACTGTAACTTTATCATCTGGATGTCCGGCTCTACGTGAATAATCAACACCTTTGAACTTGGCAAATTTGCTTTCAATCGGAGTGCTGCAACGCCAGAAATAGAATCCTTTAATTGTCTGAGACAAAACCTCGTCGTAAACATGACCGTTCTTCTGCACCTTGAAAGGAGCAGACTCCTTGTCTCCAATCTTCAACTTATACTCACCTGGTATAGAGAATTTAGTGAAATCAGCCCAAGTGACATTATCACCTGATGTTCTCCATGATTTCGACTTTGGAAGGGAATCCTTGTAGACCACTGTCCCACTCTTGGCATCAACAATAGAATATTCAGAAACGGTAGAATTGCAGATCATCGCCTGCTTGACTGACTGTGCTGGATAACCAATCTGGTTTGTCTGCAACGACATGTCGGCAGCCATTGTGCACATAGGCACTGCCAACGCAGCAACTAAAACATCTTTCTTAAAGTCCATAATATATTAATCCTTTTTTTGGTTCACACATACACTCGCATCAATTTGGGGAACCATTTAACAAATTCATGCACTTACAAAATAAATTTATATACAACAATTATCAAAATAAAAGCCAGAAAAAATCATTTAATCCAATCATTTTGGTCATTTATCCAATGAATCTTAACAAAATCATATTCGTAAATTAATGTAATTGACTAATTTTGCAGATAATTTCAATATATCACAAATTAATGATGAAAAATAGATTCTTAGGAGTCCTTATCCTACTATTTACATTCTACACGCAAGTCCTTGCCGTTCTCAACGAGCAAAACCTAGATATGACAGTGAGCGTGCTAAAAGCCGAACTGGAGAAAACATATAAGGAAGAGCTCGACATGATGAAGAGTTATGACAGCTTAAATGTGAAACAGCACAGAGAAGCATTAAAGACAATACAAGAGAGTGAAAAAATAGCTTTGATGCTTTATAGCCAAAAGCAAGACTATATTTTTGATATGGCATACGCTTGCCATGAGGCAACTACTCAGTATCGCAACTTCAAAAACAAGAGAATGCCTTTCGACGCAAGCATTAAGAAGCTCGACAACGAGATCAAGCGCTACACTTTGTTGATTGAGGCGTTGGAGAATATTCCACCAAGAAAGAAAAGATTCAATTTCGACAGCTTGAGAGTTGTCAAAATGAAAGAAGACTCTATAAATAAAGCAGTTGCAAAAGCAACTGCCGCATACGAGGCTGAGAAATACGGCAAATCGTTGTCCGATTCAACCGCTAAAGGCACAGGCATCAATATCTTTGGTAAGCATCTTGGCGGCGACACAACTTCTACGTCGGCAGAGGAGAACATGAAGATCATGGAAGCCAAGCAAGACAGTTTTATGCTTGCCAAAGCGAGAGAGATCACCAAAGAGATGAATGAGCAGGAAAAGATTGTCAACGACTCTATCAAAGTACCGTCGATACCTAAATCGGCTAAACTCTTCATGGCCAATCTGAAAGATTTTATGCTTTCTGAACCAAGTCAGGTGGAGCGTGACTCATGTGTGGCTTTGTCAAAGAAGATCCTTGCCGACTACATCTCTATACGCGACCATATCATTAAAGACAAAGCTCTTTACGAACGTGTTGAATCTCGATTAAAATCCGTCAACGACTACGCTCTTGGCAAATACGAGTCAATCCAGCAGAGTATTTTCACCAATGGTGGCAACAATTACGTCTCCGTACTAAAAAACTTTCCGTCATACTACGACAATGCAAGCAACGACATTAAAGATAAGTATGTAAGCAACAATTCCAATGTTCACTCAGATTGGGGTGGCACAACCATCATTGTCCTTATCTTGTCGATTTTTGTCGTCTTACTATTGGCAGCTGCCATCGCATGGTTCTGTCTAAAGAAATTCGGCAAGAAAAAGTTCAAAGAGGAATTCATACCTTACTATGCTCTTTCTCTAACATGCCTTCTATTTACAATATTGTGTACTTTACCACAGATATTTACAAGCCAGAATTTCTTGGCAATGGCATGTTCCCGACTAATTGAGTATATGCTTTTGATTGCTGCGATCACTCTTTCTTTGGTTTACCGCACAAACAAATACCAGATTAAAAGTGCATTTTCATGCTACTTCCCTATTCTGATAATGGGACTTGTGATCATCATCTTCCGTATTTTGTTTGTTCCGAACAATCTTGTGGTGATCCTATTCCCTCCTATGCTTATCATCTTCACAATCTGGGGATTCCGTTCGGTGAAAAAGCATCACTCAAATATTCCTAAATACGACGAGATTTATGCGTGGATCTCGCTTTCAATCATGACAGTGGCATGCGTAATGGCATGGCTCGGATACGCTCTATTGGCTGTGGAAGTGTTCATCTGGTGGTTGGTTCAGCTCACTTGTGTCCAGGCTTTGACATTCGTCTCGGAATACATGAAGGAGTTCGAGAAAAACAAAGTGGCTAAACATATCCTTAAAAAGAATGGCGTAATGGAGCCAGAGACGCCTACCAAGGATTACGAAAAGGCTCTTAACAAAAAGATTATTGAGCTACAGACAAACCAGGGCGACAACATCACCTACACATGGTTCCTGGATCTTGTGACAATGTGTTTGATTCCTGTGGCTGCGGTGCTTTCATTCCTTCTTTGCATCTATATCGCCACAGACATCTTCGACTTGACAGCAATGTGTAAGGATATCTTCTTCACTAACTTCCTCGACATTGAGGATTTGTGTCAGTTGTCGTTGTTCAAATTGGTTGTTGTGTCGGAATTCTACTTCATATTCAAATTTCTATCATACATTCTCCGCTCCATCTACAAGCATTTGAAGCTTAAGCACAGAGAGGCTCATGAGATAGAGAGAGCCAACATCTCTCTTGCCAACAATTTGATTTCCATCGTTGTGTGGGGAATCTACTTCATTTTCATCTTGTTTTTGCTACAGGTGCCAAAGAGCGGTATTTCAATCGTAACTGCTGGCCTTGCCACCGGTCTCGGATTCGCCATGCGTGATATGCTCAACAATTTCTTCTATGGCATCTCTCTTATGACAGGGCGACGCGTGAGAGTTGGCGATTTCATTGAGTGCGACGGTGTGAGAGGAAAGGTTGAGTCGATCACATATCAGAGCACACAGCTCATCACTTTGGACGGATGCGTCATCGCATTCCTTAACTCAACGCTTTTCACAAAGACATTCAAAAACTTGACTCGCAACCACGGTTATGAGCTTGTGAAATTGCCGGTCGGTGTGGCTTACGGCACAAATATCGAAGAAGTCAGAAACACTCTTGTGGAAAAACTTGACTGTATGCATTACGAGAAGACTGGTTCTAAAGCCAACGTCGATCCAGATAAGAAAATCAGTGTCCTTTTCAATGATTTTGGAGACAGTTCAGTTGATCTTTACGTTGTGATGTGGGTATTGGTGGAAAACAAATTGGTTATTGTCTCAAAAGCAAAAGAGATAATATACAATGCGTTGAACGAAAAAGGCATTCAGATTCCATTCCCTCAGCGAGACATTCACATCATCAATAAGTAAATGCGTCTCTACCGTCTGCTTGTCATAATCGCCTTGATTGCCGTTCCTTTTTGGGGGATGGCATACGATAACGTTGACGTTAACGTTAACGAAAACGAAAACGAAGACGAAGACGGGAATTGGAGTTATATAGAGTCTCAGATTTATTCAGATTCTGCATCACAACGTTTCTCTATCGAATACGAAAGGGAAAGCGACAGCTACATCTATATAGACAGTCTGCATCCAGGAGAAGAGTATATCTACGTCACAGAATACGAGGAGGAGAAACATATCTGGGATAGAGTGATCACCCGTTTGTTGAAGACCTCGGTGGATACCAACTACATCACCACCAACGACTATGGTCTGCAGGTCAAAGTCGACTTTAATACGTTCAATAGCCAGTCAAACTTCAGATGGAATGCTTCGTCCGACACTTTGCCAAACTTCTGCAGAATCACATCCGACAAAATCAACAAAATAGGATTATGGATTTACTATCGTAATTTCGGACTCGGTGGCAGTCTTAACCTTAAGACTTTCAACAAGCACAAAACGGAATACAATACAGATTTGAATTTTGGATATTATGGCGACGCATGGGGCATCGACTTGGGTGCCATTCTAACCAGAGGCAACAATCTATATTTTAATAGAATCAAAACAGATGTGTCAAGTGCCGACATCAAAACATTCCGTATTCAGATCAACAGCTACTATGCTCCTTTCTACAAAAGATTTTCCTACAATGCCGCATTTTCCCACAGCATGAGACAGGAGAAAAGTGCAGGAAGTCCATTGTTTGGTCTGTCGCTTCATACATTTTACATGAATGCAAATCCAGCGGAATTTCCCAAAATAATAGAAGACGAGGATTTTATCTTACCGTCGGAGATATCCTACGCAAGTATGGATTTAAGTGCAGGTTACGCTCACAACTTTGTCACTAAGAAAAAAACTCTTCTGCATATTTCTGTACTGCCATACATCACTCTACTAAAACGTACAGACATGAAGCCAAGCAATATGACGCTCCGAGAGCCTCGCATCCAGAACGGAGGAATCGGCAGAGTGAGCTGGATATGGCAACGTGAGCACCATCTTATCAGTGTGTTCGGATCAATCATCTACGGTAATATCTTATCTTCTCCAATCAAAGTCAGCGATATGATTTACCGCGTCGGCACATGTTATGGTTTCAGGGCCTACAAGCATCATAAGCCACATAAGAAGAGAAGAATTCTAAAAAGAAGAGCACATTCCCAAAATTAATAATTTAGTGTTTTTACCCCTATTTTGTTTGAAAAACCAACAAAAACAATATATTTGCATTATCATAATAGCATTTGTATGAAGAAGAAAATACTAACACTGATAACTGCATCCCTGTTTTGCTGTGCAGGTTTCTCGCAGACAGATGGCGATGTGGCATCACAAAACGAGCGATACAACCTTACTCTTGAGCAGTGTATTGAATATGCGTTTGGCAACAGTCTGGAGCGACAGAACATGAAACTCTCTGAAAAGGTCAGCGAATATTCTTACGAGCAGGCTAAGAACAACCGTAAGCCACAAGTGAGCGGTTCGATATCCGAATCGGTTTCCCACTCCGGACGTGATAGCGACGTCAACATCGGTGGAAACATCGGCGTCAACGCGGGAATTACTCTATATCAGGGACGCGCAATAAAGAATAACATTGAGAAAAGTCGTCTTGAGGCGGGAAACGCAGTAGTCCGCACAGAGCAATACGACCACAACCTTATCATCAAGATTCTTCAGTATTTTCTAAACGCACTCTCATCAGAAGAGATGCTTCGCTACCAGAAGGTGATCATCGAGACAAGTGAAGAGCAGCTTCGTCAGGGAGAGGAGAAATACAAGGTCGGTACAATCTTGGAGAGCGACTACCTAATTCTTCAGGCTCAGCATGCCAACGACGAGTGTAATCTACAGAGCAGCCAGATCAACCGTGATAATGCGTTGCTAAACCTAAAGCTTGCACTTTCAATGGATCCCAACGCCGAACTAACCCTCGTCTACCCAGACACAACAGATATGGAGGCTTTGGCTGAAATGCCAAGTGTAGAGACAGCCATCCAGCGTACACTCGACACTTATCCTGATATCATCTTGGCGAAGTCGAATATCGAAGTCGCAAGAATAAACGAGGAGATCACACGTGCCGGCAGACGCCCTACTATCTCAGCAAGCGCCGGTATGAGCACAGGTCATAGCAAGTTCAACGATTTCGGCAACCAGCTTGCCGACCGTTTCAGCCAGAATTTGGGAGTGTCAATGTCTATTCCTATCTACGACAAGGGAAAGACTAAGACATCTTTGAAGATGAACGAGATCCAGACAAAGATGGCAGAGGTGGATTTGCAGGAAGCAGAATTGAAACTACGTCAGACAGTGGCTGTGGAGCATGCGAATGTAGAGCTTGCATACCGTCAGTTCAAGGTAAACGAGAAACGAACAAAAGCATACAAGGCTGTGTACGACGCATATAATATGAAGTTCAAATACGGAACTATCACAAGTGTGGATCTATTGCAGCAGCAAAACAATTATATCAACTATCTTACTGATTACGTGAGATCTAAGTATTCTTTCATCCTTGAGCGTAAGATTTTGGATGTCTACATGGATTATCCAATCAAGTATGAAGCTGTACGTATCAACAAGTAAAAAATAAAACAAAATACAATGGCAAAGAAAATTGGCATAGGCATAGCGATAGCGGTAGTCGTAGGATTATTGCTATACTTCTTGTGGCCGTCGAAGAAAGAGGTCACTTTCAAGACCCAAGTGATCGAGGAAGGTTCGATTTCCAAATCGGTATCAGCCACTGGTTATTTGCAGCCCGCAGATAAAGTGGAAGTCGGTACACAAGTGTCAGGTAAAGTGGAGAAACTTTACGTGACTTACAATTCAAAGGTAAAAAAAGGTCAGGTGTTGGCTGAATTGGACAAGTCGACATTGCTTGAGCGTCTGTCGCAGGCTAAATCACAAAAGTCGAGCGCAGAGAGCACATTGAACCTTGCCACACAGAACTACAACCGTACAAAGGCATTGTTCGAGGCAGGTGCAGCCACTCAGCAGTCGTACGACGAGGCAACTAACACTTACATCCAGGCTCAGAACACATTGAACAACGCCAACACTAATGTGCGTGAGGCTCAGGTGAACCTTGGATACGCAGTCATCACGTCGCCAATCGACGGTGTGATTCTTGCTAAGCAGGTTGAGCAGGGACAGACAGTAGCGTCTTCATTCTCAACTCCTACATTGTTCGTCATCGCCAAAGACCTTAAGAGCATGACAGTGGAGGCTAATATCGACGAGGCTGACATAGGCCAGGTCAAGGTTGGCCAGAAGGTTGAGTTTACAGTAGACTCTTACATGGGTGAGACATTCAACGGTGAGGTTCAGGAGATCCGTCTTGAGCCAAAGGTAACAAGCAACGTCGTTACTTATACAGTTGTAGTAAAGGCAGAGAATCCAGAGGAGAAACTGTTCCCTGGTATGACAGCCAGCGTCACTATCTTCACAGATTTGCAGCAGGGCAAACTTGTACCTGTGGCAGCTATGGCATTCAACCCATCAGAGGAGGTGTTTGCTTCACTTGACAAGCCTGAGCGTCCATCAAAAGATGGCATGAGAGAAGGTAGAGAAGGCAGACACTCAGAAGGTGTCGACGGTGAGAAGGGCGAGCGTCCAAGCCGTGAGAAGAGAGAGGCAATGCGTCAAAACGGACAGAAAGTCTGGATCAAGAACGGCAACTCAATCAGACCACGTTTCATCGAGACAGGTGTGAACGACGGAGTTAACGCAATCGTAAAAGAGGGACTTGCAGTGGGAGATACAGTAGTGATCTCAGCACAGGTAGGCGAGAAAGTGAAGAAGGCAAAGGGTGGTCCATCCAACAACCCATTGGCTCCTCAGCCTCCACGCGGTAGTAGAAAAATGATGAAATAAGAGTATGGCAGATTCCATAATCAGAATAAACGACTTAAAGCGTAATTTCATCGTCGGAAGTGAGACGGTGCGAGCTTTGCGTGGAGTGTCGTTCGACATCAAAGCAGGTGAGTTTGTGGCAATCATGGGAACCAGCGGAAGCGGAAAGAGTACGATGCTGAATATCCTTGGTTGCTTGGACAAACCTACGTCGGGAGAATACTATATCGACGACATCGAAGTGTCGAAATTCTCCAACGACAAATTGTCGGAGATCCGCAACAAGAAGATTGGCTTCGTTTTCCAGAGCTACAATCTTCTTCCACGTACCGCCGCCATCGAACAGGTGGAGCTACCATTGCTCTACAACCCCGACGTCAACGCCAAAGAACGCAGGGAGAGAGCAGAAGAGGCTCTTCGACTTGTAGGTTTGGAGGAGAGAATGTATCATCTTCCCAACCAGATGTCAGGAGGACAGCAGCAACGTGTGGCAATCGCGCGAGCCATCGTCAACGACCCCGTGATCATTCTTGCCGACGAAGCGACTGGAAACCTTGACACACGTACATCCTACGAAATCATGAGTCTTTTCCAGCGACTTAACGAAGCAGGAAAGACCATCGCATTCGTAACTCACGAACCGGACATTGCCGCATTCACATCAAGAGTAGTGATGCTTCGCGACGGTAGAGTGACTAAGGATGAACCAGTGAATACACAGAGTGCTCAGGCAGCCCTTGACGCACTTCCTGCAAGCGACGACTATTAATATTTAGACGACACTATGAATTTCTCGAATCTAATAAAAATCGCATACACGGCTTTGCTCCGCAACACAACGAGAGCCCTGCTCACAATGCTCGGAATCATCATCGGTATCGCCTCCGTGATCGCCATGGTCAACATGGGACAGAGTTCACAGGCGCAGATCGAGGAGAATATCTCGTCGATGGGAACAAACCTTATCATGGTGATGCGTGCTCATCAGCGTGGAGGCGGTGTGAACCTTGGTAATGCAAACTCACAGTCGCTTAAAATAGCCGACGTCGAGGCGATAAAATCACAGGCGATCTATGTAGAGGCAGTGTCGCCATCGGTGAACGCTTCTGCACAGCTCGTAAATGGCTCAAAAAACTGGCCAGGACAGATGCAAGGAGGCAGTCCGGAGTATCTTGCCATCAAGAAGTATGAGATCGCCTATGGAACGAATTTTACGCAGCAGGATATAGCCTCATACGCAAAAGTCTGCCTGATTGGAAAAACCATCGTCGACAATCTGTTTGATGATGGAGAGAATCCGATTGGCAAAGAGATCCGATTTGGAAAGACACCGATGAAAGTTATCGGAGTGCTTGAAGAGAAAGGACAGAATAGTATGGGCCAGGACCAGGATGATATTCTTATCGCTCCGTATACGACGGTACAGAAACGAATCTTGGCGCAGAACCATCTTAATATGATCTATGCCTCGGCAAAGAACGAAGATGTGTGCCAGCTTGCGACAGAAGAGATTGAGAAAATTCTACGCACAACACACGGACTTGCTCCAAGCGCCAACAACGACTTTGAGGTACGCACACAGGCAGAGATGTTGGAAATGATGTCCAACGTAGTCGGCACAATCGCGTCGCTACTAACAGCCACAGCCATCATCTCCCTTATCGTAGGAGGTATCGGAATCATGAACATAATGTATGTGACCGTCACTGAGCGTACAAAAGAGATTGGATTGCGAATGGCAATCGGAGCCAAAGCCAAAGACGTGCTATGGCAATTCCTTATCGAGAGCGGTATGTTGAGTGTGATTGGAGGAATCATCGGAATATTCGTTGGCATCATAGCATCCTACGTCATAGCCCAAGTGATGGGAGCACCGTTTGTGGTGAGTGTAGGAGCAGTATTTATGGCATTCTTCGTGAGTGCCTTCATCGGAATCTTCTTCGGATGGTTGCCTGCAAAGAAAGCAGCCAAATTGGATCCAATTACAGCGTTGAGATACGAGTAAAAAATGCTGAATTATAAATGCTGAATTTCTCAACCTACTTTAGGAAATGACAGCAATATGAGAACAATATCAAGATACATGATGTTCGCCATGCTTCCATTCATGGCTTCGTGCAGCTTCACACAGACAAATGAGGGAGCTGAGACGTACGACTATTCGGACTCGGCGACGTACGACTATTCGGACTCGGTGAAAGCAAGTGTCGAGGAAGAAATGGTCAAGGCTACGCAGGACAACTTGCTCCAGGAACAGTCTGACAGCGCAGACAGGGTGAAAATATTGACTGCCATGGCTATTCAGGACAGCGTGCGCCTTTCCATAAGAGGTGACAAGTTTGAAGCTTTCCCAGACGAACCCGCTGACATGAGCGAGGAGCAGAGGGCGGACAGGTACTGCGATTTCTACGGACTCTCGTACAAAGACAAGACTCTGCATGGAGACATGGAATGGTGTGCCGCAATATACTACCGAGACAGCCTTAGAAGGATCTCTACGGAGGCTTACTTTGACTATCTTAGCAAGCGAATGTCGAACGGGTGTTACATGGGAATCTATTCAGATGAATTGAACGAGAAGCAGAGGGCTTTCGGTGTCTATGAGAACAAGGTGTTCGGTGTCTATTATTACGATCATGATGACTCTGTTCTTCGTACTTTGCCGTCTCTTTACCCAATTCAGTTTTTCTTTACGAGCATTGCCAGGGTGGATTCGTTCTATGTGGTGACATGTTCGGATGTTACGGACTGTGAAAGGTCGTTCTTCGTAGCCTCTATGGACAAGGATTTCAGTCTTGTTGATAAGATGAGTTTTAGCTTGGGAGGATGCACACCTCCGTTTAATCCTTGGGAGGCGGATCCTGTGGCGTATTATGAAGGTGGCGACTATGTGGTCGAGGACTGGGATGAGCCACGCAATCCGGAAATCTCTGTGTCCGATAAGGGAGAGGTCATAGTCATTCACCCCAAAGGCTATATCGAGATGAACAACTCCACCAAAAAGGAAAATCCTTTCAAGACATACACCTACGAAAGATACGAACTGAAAGGCGGAAAATTTGTGCTAAAGGATTCGGTAGAGAGTGAGGTGAGGATGTGAGTTTAATGCGTTTTATAACGGTAAAAATCCGCATCTCCAATAATTGGCGACGCGGATTAATAATATAATAGGGTAATTTTATATTACTCGTGGAAGAAGTAAGGAAGTCCGTCATACACATAGTGTCTTACATATCCCCACCAGTGAGTCAAACCAGGAGCAACCATGAAGTAAAGATTTCCTTTGGA
>DCIP01000151.1:0-895 GCA_002317115.1 Candidatus Scybalocola fimicaballi | reverse complement strand
AACGGCATGAAATAAGCCACATAATCCAAGCAGTACAAGAATACATTCCATGTCGACACACAACCCATTGAGAATCCTCCGTATGCTCTGTGTCGACGCGATGCCTTGATATCAGCATCTGAAGTGGACTCTGCGTATGTAGAATACTTGCCCTCAACGAATGGAATCACACTCTTGCGAAGCTCCTCCCAGAAGTTCTGGGCCTCACTACCAGTTCCATTGAAAGTAGGAGTAACCACAATCATCGGCTCCAATTCACCGTTCATTATCATGTGGTCAAGGATATTCTGAAGCATTACATCACTACCGAAGATTGTATTTTCATTCTCACCACCACCGTGCATCAAATAAAGGATGTTATACTTCTTGTTCTCATCATAACCATATGGAGTATAGACCTTCAAAGTCTTATTTCCACGGATACCGTTGTAATACTCAGTAGTCACCTTACCTGCCTGCTGACAATTGTTCAGGTAGTTGTTTGGTGCGGCATGATACTGCAAGTTAGCATTGTAGTTGTATGGGATTTTCTCCTCAACTGGTGGATCGATACTACCCTGCCCCTCGTTTACTGCTGGAGCGTGGAATACAATACTATCTGGCGTCTCATCCATAGAGTAACGAAGCTCACCATTCTTGTAAATATATAGTTGTGCATTGGCAAATAGGCTGCAAGCCAACAATGCTGTAGAAAGTATACTTTTCTTCATGATTATTTCTTAATAAGTTTGATAATTGAGTTTCCGACGATGATGATATACGAACCGTCGGCAAGTGAACTTACACTAATTTCAGATTCTTGGCTATAAAGCACAAGTGTTCCCAACATATTGTAGATTTTGACGAATTCACCGTCTTTTTTGCCTACAATGCTGATAGATTCAGCAGTTGGGTT
>DCIP01000116.1 GCA_002317115.1 Candidatus Scybalocola fimicaballi | reverse complement strand
CGACCACTCTGACATCTCTCCAAAATTTCTAACTCGACTTTCGTCTTGTTTAGTGAACCGGGTGGGGGTCGAACCCACGACCCACAGATTAAGAGTCTGTTGCTCTACCAACTGAGCTACCGATCCATTGTCTTTAATGACTTTGTTTGGTCGTTTCTTAAAAACGATGCAAAGGTACTGCTTTTTTTGATAACTGCAAATGTTTTTTGTTTTTTTTTAAGAAAAAGTGAAATTTTGTTTAAGGTTTCAAGTTTTGAACAAAAAAATCGCCAGCCACAAGTGTGACCGGCGATTATGTTGATTGTAATCTAATTCAAATTAGAACTTCAATGCGTCAAGAGCAGAGTCAGAAACCTCTTTCAACTTTAGGTAGTCTGCTGAAACGTATCCAGTCTCACCATTAAAGCTGATTGTACCCCAACCATCGTTGATGCTTGAAACCTCAACCTCTGTGCCCTTAGCCAACTTACCGATGATAGCGCAAGTTGTGTTAGGCTCCTTTCTAACGTTTAGGTTAGAAGACTGTGTGTTTACAATGTAAATTGCCATCTTTCTAATCAATTTAATGTTGGTAAATAATAATAAAAAGAACGCTACGGTAAGCAAGGCTTCCATAGCGTTCTTTAGTTTCCTTGCTTAAGATTAGTTCTTAGTCTTAAGGATCTCGATAACAGCGTTAACTGCAGCCTCGAAACCAGCCTGCTCGTCAGCGTTCAAGTTAGCCTTTGCAGACTCGTATGTAGCCTTTAGCTCAGTGATCTTTGCTACGATACCAGCAACGTCCTCCTTAGAAGCGTTCTCAGCCTCAGCCTTGATACCAGCCAAAGTCTCCTCAAGACCCTTCAATACTGCGTTCTCAACATTTGCAGCAGCCTCTGTTGCAGCAGCCTCAGCAGCCTGAGCTGTAGCCTCAGCAGCAGCCTCTACCTGTGCAGGAGCGTCCTGTGCAGGAGCGTCCTTCTTACATGATGCGAATGAAAGTGCCAAAGCAGCAGCACTTACGAATAAAATCTTCTTCATTATCCTGTATTTTAAATTTATTAATAATTGACGCAAATATAGAAAATATTATTTGGTTTTATGCTTTTTTCTCATTTTTTTGTTGTGTGTGGGCACTTTTTGTTTATAATTTTGCATTTATGAACGTCTTGCTAGTATATTTATTACATAAAATCGGTGATGTTTCCGCATTTTCTACTAATGTGGACTGCCGTTTCGTTGAAAATTCCGTACTTTTTTTCAACCCTTCTGATGTCGTGTCGTGCAAACAAACCCATAGCGATGTGATAAAAATTGTAGATGATTCAATGCGTGGAACTGAGATTGCTGACTGCGACGCATTGGTGACGAATGTCAGAAAGCTTCCTCTTTTGATTCGCACTGCCGATTGTGTGCCTGTTGTGCTTTATGATCCGTGCCGACGTGTGGTGGCGAATATTCATGCGGGAAGAGTGGGGGCTCAGAAGCTGATTGTAAGGAAGACGTTACAACTGATGATGACGCAGTTTGGATCAAAAACGTCAGATATTATAGCGGCGATTGGTCCTCATATTTGCGGAAAATGTTATGAGGTGGACGACGCTTGTGCGAGTGAATTTGGAGAAAAATATATAATAGGGTATAGCTCTAACCAAAAGCCTTTGGTAGATATAGCGTTAGCATGTAAAGAGCAGCTTGTAGACGTCGGCGTCGACAGCAAGAATATACATTGCTCAGATATATGTACTGCAGAATCTAAAGAATGGCCTTCTTGGAGAAGAGACAAATGCCAGGAGAGGTTGGGGACATTCGTGATGTTGGAATAAATGAAGAATATAGACTGAAAAATAAAAAAAGACGGGGTCATGCCCCGTCTCTACGATTGTATATTGGAATCTGATTATTTAGCCTTAGCCAAAGCCTGCTTGATATCATCGATTAGATCATCAGCGTCTTCAATACCGATTGAAAGGCGAATCAAATCTGGCGATACTCCTGCCTCGATAAGCTGCTCCTCAGTAAGCTGACGGTGAGTGTGTGATGCTGGGTGTAGCACGCATGAGTGACAGTCAGCAACGTGTGTTGCGATTCCGATCAACTTCAAATTATCCATGAACTTGATTGAGAACTCGCGTCCGCCCTTCAAACCAAAACACATTACTCCACAAGTGCCATCAGGACAGTATTTCTGCTGCAATGCGTGATCTTCATCGCTCTCAAGCTCAGAGTATTTGATCCAAGCAACCTGCTCATTAGACTCCAAGAATTTAGCGATCTTCAAAGCATTCTCGTGATGCTGCTTCATACGACAGTGAAGAGACTGTAAACCAAGATTTAGATAGAATGCGTTCTGTGGTCCTTGAATTGAACCAAGATCTCGCATCAACTGAACAGTTGCCTTTGTGATATATGCACCCTTACCGAATGCCTTAGTGTAAGTCAAACCGTGGTATGATGGGTCTGGAGCACAAAGTCCAGGGAACTTATCCGCATACTTGTCCCAGTCGAAATTTCCACTGTCAACGATAGCTCCACCTACAGCGACACCATGTCCATCCATATATTTTGTAGTAGAGTGAGTGACGATGTCTGCACCCCATTCGATAGGACGGCAGAATACTGGAGTTGGGAATGTGTTGTCGATGATCAATGGAACTCCGTGAGCGTGGGCGATCTTAGCGTAACGCTCAATATCGAAAACACGGACACCTGGATTAGAAAGAGTCTCGCCGAATACCAACTTAGTGTTAGGCTTGAATGCAGCGTTGATCTCCTCGTCGGACATCTTCTCATTAACGAAAGTGACCTCAATACCCATCTTTGGTAAAGTAGTTCCAATTAGATTGAAAGTTCCTCCATAGATGTTGTTGAATGCGATAACGTGACCGCCAGCTTCACAGATGTTGAAGATAGCGAAGAAGTTGGCAGCTTGACCTGATGAAGTCAACATTCCTGCGACACCACCCTCAAGTTCAGCGATTCTTGCTGCTACGTTGTCGTTAGTAGGGTTCTGAAGACGAGTGTAGAAATAACCAGAAGCCTCAAGGTCGAAAAGTTTACCCATGGCATCCGACGACTCGTATTTGAATGTTGTGGCCTGAACGATTGGCATCTGACGGCTCTCTCCATTCTTTGGATTCCAACCACCCTGCACACAGATTGTATTAATTTTTCTGCTCATAATATCAACTTGTCTTTTTAGTTTAATAGTTTAATTTCAATATACAAAAGTAAAGTTTGCAGAAAAAATGCAAAAGGAAAAAGACGATTATAGAATTATTTAAAATGATTTTGGCTATTTGTAGAAGATTATTCTATAAATGTGTCGTTTGGGTTTGCTTTGTAGAATTAAAAAGTCCGACGTCGTGACGCCGGACTCTTGTATTGAATTTTAGTTTTGGCTTAATCAGGAATGAAGAAATTTTCAGTTTGAGGTTTGCCAGTTCCATATTCCTCGTCGTATTGCTTACTCAAATATTTGTTCAATTTTCCTCGTCTATGCATCTTCACCATTTTTTTCATGTTTGGTCTGCATAGAAGATCCATGATTTTTTTATTCTTGATATAATATTGCACACAAGCAGTGACTGCTTTAATGTGCATTTCTTTTGAATAATAGTGGATGATGTTGTCCTCGATGGCAGTTTTTGTGCATGCAGCAAGAAAAACAGAGAGCATTTCGGTGCATATCATCCAATTTTGTGAACTTTTGGGGTAGGAGATTAATATTTCATCTGATTTTTCATCCCAAAGAAGGACATATCTTGCGCAATAAATCCACATTAAGTCGCTTTTCTCGTTGGATTCGCATGGAGTGTCGAGAATATAGTTTGCACACATGACAGCGTCTTTTCTATGGTTTCGGCAATCTTCCGCATTTTGGAAACTATCGATGGAAAGAATTTGTTGCAGATATGCTTGCGACGTCGCTTTCTCTATTTGTTCTTCCGTCAAAGCCTTTACATCCTGTTGAGCTGCCATCACAGATGTGGTGACAAATGAGAAAATTATTAGAATGAACAGTTTCAATTTTTCCATAACAGTTAAAAATAAAAAAGGAGACAGAAAGCAAGAGCCTCTGTCTCCAAAATTGAAATAATCTTTAGAATACGATGTTTACAATCTTACCTGGAACGACGATAACCTTCTTAGTTGGTTTGCCGTCAAGAAGTTTGACTGTCTGCTCGTTAGCAAGAGCTGTCTTCTCTACCTCAGCCTTATCCATGTCAGCAGGAAGCTCAAGAGTGAATCTTACCTTACCGTTGAATGAGATTGGATATTTAACGTTGCTCTCAACCAAGAACTTCTCATCGTAAGATGGCCACTGAGCGTCGCAAACCGAACCTGTATTGCCAAGCATGTGGTAAAGCTCCTCACAGATATGTGGCGCGAATGGAGCAAGCACTGTGACGAACTTAGTCAAAACCTCTGCGTTCTTGCTCTTCATGCCTGTCAATTCGTTTGCACAGATCATGAATGCTGCGATAGAAGTGTTGTAAGAGAAAGTCTCAATATCACCGGTAACCTTCTTTACAAGTTTGTGGATTGACTTCTGCTCCTCAGCTGTAGGCTCAGCCTTGACAACATCGAAATTATCGCCAGTGAAGAACATACCCCAGAATTTCTTCAAGAATCTGTTGACACCGTCGATACCCTTAGTGTCCCAAGGTTTTGACTGCTCAACAGGGCCAAGGAACATCTCGTATAGACGCAATGTATCAGCTCCATATTTGTCGACGATATCATCAGGGTTAACGACGTTGAACATAGACTTAGACATCTTCTCAACAGCCCAACCACAAACGTACTTGCCATCCTCAAGGATAAACTCAGCAGTCTCAAACTCAGGTCTCCAAGCCTTGAATGCCTCAAGGTCTAGAATATCATTGTTTACAATATTCACGTCGACGTGGATAGGAGTAACGTCGTAATCCTTCTTCAAACCAAGAGATACGAAAGTGTTAGTATCCTTGATACGGTAAACGAAGTTAGAACGACCCTGGATCATACCCTGGTTGATTAGCTTGCGGAATGGTTCATCCTCGCAAACGACACCCATGTCGAACAAGAACTTATTCCAGAAACGGCTATAGATCAAGTGACCTGTAGCGTGCTCTGTACCTCCAACGTACAAGTCAACGCTCTTCCAGTACTGGTTAGCCTCCTTGCTTACAAGAGCATTGTCGTTGTGTGGATCCATATATCTTAGGTAGTAAGCAGACGAACCAGCGAATCCTGGCATTGTGTTCAACTCGTATGGATCACCGTCGGCTGTACACCAATTCTCTGCATGACCAAGAGGAGGCTCACCGCTCTCTGTAGGCTTGAAGTCAGAAACCTCAGGCAACTCAAGAGGAAGTTTGCTCTCGTCAAGCATGTGTGGCATGCCATTCTTGTAATAAACAGGGAAAGGCTCACCCCAATATCTCTGACGTGAGAAGATAGCATCGCGTAGACGGTAGTTTACCTTAACCTCTCCGATACCTTTCTCCTTGATGTATTTTTTAGCTGTTTTCAAAGCCTCTTTAACAGTAAGACCGTTCAAGAAACCAGAATTCATCAGAATTCCCTCCTTTGCATCGAAACTCTCTTCAGAAACATCTGCTCCCTCGATTAGAGGAATGATAGGAAGATTGAAATGTTTAGCGAAAGCGTAGTCACGAGAATCGTGAGCAGGAACGGCCATGATAGCACCTGTACCGTAACCAGCTAGTACGTAGTCGCTGATATAGATAGGAATTTCCTTCTCTGTGATAGGATTGATAGCGTATGAACCAGAGAAGACGCCGCTTACACGACGGTCAGCAATACGCTCACGCTCTGTTCTGCGCTTAACCTGTGCAAGATAATCATCCACAGCAGCCTTCTGGTCTGCAGTTGTTACCTTTGCCACGTACTCACTCTCAGGAGCAAGCACCATGAATGTCACACCGTGGATAGTATCACAACGAGTAGTAAAGATTCTTAGTTTTAGATCCTGACCTTTAACGCAGAAGTCCATCTCTGCGCCTTCGCTGCGTCCGATCCAGTTTTTCTGAGTCTCCTTCAAAGCCTCAGACCAATCGATATTGTCAAGACCATCAAGAAGACGCTGGGCGTAAGCCGAAACTCTCAAGCTCCACTGACGCATTACTCTCTGCTCAACAGGATAACCACCACGAACGCTGACACCTTCGCTGATCTCGTCGTTGGCAAGCACACAACCAAGGGCAGGGCAGAAGTTAACCTTTGTGTCAGCAAGGTAAGCGATACGGTAAGTCAAAAGCACCTGCTCCTTCTCCTTTGCTGAATATGACTTCCAATCTGCAGCTGAGAAGTTAACTGTGCAGTTGTTTGCGGCATTAACGTTAGCGTTGCCGTCTTTCTCAAACTTGGCGATTAGGTTTTCGATTGGAAGAGCCTTGTTGGCGTCATTGTCGTAGTAAGAGTTGAACATCTTGATGAAAGCCCACTGAGTCCACTTGTAGTAGTTAGGCTCACAAGTGCGGACCTCGCGGCTCCAGTCGAAGCAGAAGCCGATTTTGTCTAACTGCTCACGGTAGCGCGCGATGTTCTTTGCTGTAGTCACAGCAGGATGCTGGCCAGTCTGGATAGCGTACTGTTCTGCAGGCAAACCGTAAGAGTCGTAGCCCATAGGGTGAAGTACGTTGAAACCCTGCTGACGCTTGTATCTTGCGAAAATATCAGATGCGATATAGCCAAGAGGGTGGCCTACGTGTAGACCTGCACCTGATGGATAAGGGAACATGTCAAGAACATAGAACTTCTTTTTGGAAGCGTCTTCCTTAACTTTATAAGTGGCATTTTCTACCCAATATTTCTGCCACTTCTTTTCAATTTCTGAAAATTTATAATCCATTGTGTTTCAAATTTCTTTCTCTTCTAAGAATGTCCGAAAAGCAGACGAATGCAAAGGTAGTAAAAAATGAAGAGAGTATAAATAAAAAAAGGCATCGCATTTTACTGCGATGCCAATTTTCGTTATGAAAGTCTTTTCTTAATACTCCCACAAGTCTGTCTCGAAGTTAATCAAGCGAGTTTTAACCAACTCCTGCTCCTTCTTAACATCCTCAAGTGTTACGTTGTACTCTAGCAAAGATCTGTTCTGAATGTTAGACTCTTTGTAGATGTAGCTAGAAAATCTTCTCTTCATGAACAAGTCGTCGAACGAAGGTCTTGCTCCATTATTCTTATCAGTGATAAGAACCTCTGTCTGTGACAAGAAAGGACGAAGTGTCTCGAAAGGAATCCAGAATAGAGGCAATGTCTCTAGACCAGTATCTCCTTCTCTCTGCATCACTGGGCAGAAACCGATGATACGGCAATTGAAAGTAGACGAAATTCTATCGAAATACCATACCTCCTTGCAGAAGTACTTGATGATATCACGGTTAGGAACGTCTGAGTCATCAATTACATAGATTGTATCATTAGTGATAGAGTCAAGCTTTGTCTCGTAAGGCAACGCGAACTTATCCATCAAATCGCGGAATTTAACTGTGTGCTGGTCGTCGAAGTGCTCGTACTCCTCAGCATAGTCGTAAACCTTGATCTTGCCATCCTGAACCAATCTAAACATTAGAGCAAAGAAACTTGTTCTATTGTCTGCTGGCATTTCAGGGTAGTATAGAGGAAAGTTCATTTTCTCACGAAGGTCGATAATTCTATAGACAACCTTTTGCCAATAGATATCATCAGCACGTGGGTTTAGCATTTCAATAGGTTCAAGACCTTCTTTTGGACCACTTGTTGGCAAGTTAGTCTGCAACTCCTCAGAAATGTTACCAGCTTCATCAAAGAAAGACTGATCCTGAGCATTTGCAAGGTTTGCTACAGCAAGCAAACAAGCAGTTAAAAACAACTTAAAACTTTTTTTCATGACTTAAACCTTTTTCAGTTTTTAAGATTACTTAAGTGCAATTTCGACTGGTGAAAGTATACGCTTGATCTTATCTGGACCAGTTGCGTTTACATCAGACAAGTAGATAGTCTTACCCTTAACCAACTTCTTGAATACAGCTTTCTGCTTCTCAGTGATCTTAGAACCCTGAGCTGGCTCTACAATTGTATTACCCATTGAGTCTGTTGACTTGATTGAGAATGAAAGCACTGTATACTTAACGTTCAAGTCTGCATCAGGCAACTCGGCTACAACCTCATCAGCAGCGTTAAGATCTCTCTTATCGATCTTACCTACATAGAATCTACCAGAGTTGTTGTACTTCAACATTGCAGCTGGCTGAGGAAGCTTCTTAACACGGAAAGAATGCTTAGCCATGTGAGTTGACTTACCACCGATGTTAGCACTAACGTTGATGTCACAGTTTACACCGACCTTCTGAGGGATAACGTTCCATCCCTTAGGAGTCTTTGTGATGTTTGCGTTAGAAACAGAGATGCTTACATCACCTGCGTTAACACCTGGAACTGATACAGAGATAGGGTTGCTGAAACCTGCGTAAAGCACGTTCATCATATCTGCTGATACTGTAGCTGTAGGCTCACCAACAACGTACTCAGTCTCGAATGGATAAGAAATCTCCTCACCATTAGGCTTCTTCATCTTGATGTTACCTTTGTACTTCTGCTTACCAAGATTAGTTGCAGTAAACTCGTAGATGTCCTTCTCCAATGGCTTGCCATTGATTTCGATAACTGGATCCTTAGTTGAGTCAGTTGCAGCCAACACGATCTTAGCACGATACTTGTTACCTCTCAAGACGTAAGACTCGTCTGCGATTGCAAGAGCCTGGATCTTGTTTACACGGAAGTCACCGGCATCAAGCTGGTTGATGATGTGGTTCAAACACTCAGCCTCTGTGTTACGTACGTCGTTCTGAAGCTTTGTTACAGTAGCCAATACTGCGATAGCTGGCTGATCCTCCAACAACTGCTTCTCCCAAGAGTAAGTTGCACCCTCAATCTTCTTGTCTGGAGTGTCGAATGTCTCCTTGAAAGAATTAGCCTTGATAGTATCAACTACACCTACAGAAACCATTCTCTGAGCGAACTGGCTGTAAGCGTTAAGCTTCTCCTTCATTGTAAGACCCCAGTTCTTCTTGTCAGGATCCTTAGCACGATCTGACTTACCTTCCAAAAGCTCACTAGCGATGTTAAGGTCACCAGCGTTCTTGATTGTCCAGTTCTCCTTGTCAGCCTCCTCACCGTCAACAAGCGAAACCAAAGTGTGCTTGAATTCGTCAAGATACTGATATAGGTCGTTAGACTCCTTAACCAATGAATCTACATATGGCTCCATTGGCTTAGCCTTAACAGGATTCTGATCCTTTAGAGATC
>DCIP01000236.1:6009-10095 GCA_002317115.1 Candidatus Scybalocola fimicaballi | reverse complement strand
CTGTCTTTACTTCGAATTTTAAGGCGTCGAGTTCCTTCTTCGACACTGTCTTATACGAGTAAGATGGAGTCTGCTGAATATTGGGTTCTGGCATAAACTCTTGAGCTGGCTCATCATCCTCAGGTGGAAAATAGGCTTCTGGAATCGGACGATCATCATACGGAATCTCTTCCATAGGGATGGTCATGCTCTTCGTCTCTGTCTTGTTTACAGACTCAGTCTGAGCAGGCGTCACTTGAAGCTGACTCTCCTGTGATTCGACAGACTGGTTGCCATCTGCCACCTGTATAGTATCTTGGTTTCTCCTTCTTCTACCCATAAATAAAATCTTCCTTAGGCAAATTCTACAGTAGCGTGTCTTTTAGTGGGCTCTATCTCTTTGATTGTCAACGTCACAACATCATCCGGCATAAAGTCGTCTACAAGCTGTGGCCACTCCATGAACACATATTCACCAGAGTAGAAATAGTCAGCCAAACCAAGGTCGATAGCCTCCTGCTGATTCTTCACACGGTAGAAATCAAAGTGGAAGACTCTGCATCCTGCCCCCTCGTACTCGTTGACGATGGCGAATGTAGGGCTTGTAACCTCCTCGTCGACACCAAGCATCTTACACAACGATTTGATCATCGTCGTCTTTCCGGCTCCCATCTCTCCAATGAAACGGATGATCTTTCTGCCATCGAATGCTTTGATGATTTCAGACGCTGCTGACTCTATCTCATCTAATGTATATTCAAATTCTGCCTTCATCTCTCTAACTTTTTTTCTCTAAGCTAATATCTCTAAGCTCTAACCTATTTCTTCAACTCCGGATAACTGATTCTTGTGTGATAGATGGTTTTCAACTTCTCTATCAACTTCGCCTTTATCTGCTCAATGTTTCTGAACGTCAATGGGGCATCCTTGAACGCTCCGTCGGCAATCTGAGAATCAATTATCTTAGTCACAAGATTAGTAATACTCTCATCTGTATACTCTTTCAAGCTTCTCGACGCCGCCTCCACTGCATCACACATCATCAGGATTGCCATCTCCGCTGTGAACGGACGTGGACCGGGATATGTGAACTTGGATATATCGACTGGAGTATCCGGATTCTTGTTGCAAGCCTTGATATAGAAATACTTAGCCTGGCTTGCACCGTGGTGAGTGCGGATGAAATCCTGAATTTTCTCAGGCAAGCCGTTTGATTTGGCAAGACGCAATCCATTAGCCACGTGGTCGATAATGATACGTGCGCTGCTTTCCTCATCGTTCAAAGCATCATGTGGATTGACTCCACTTTGATTCTCTGTGAAGAAGACAGGGTTGTTCATCTTACCGATGTCATGATACAAAGCACCTGTTCTCACCAACATCGGATTGGCTCCGATCTCTCGTGCTGCAGCGTCGGCAAGGTTTGCCACCTGCATTGAGTGCTGGAAACTTCCTGGCGCGACCTCAGAGAATTGAAGCAAAAGCGGATTATTCGTATTGGCAAGCTCTACCAATGTCACATCCGACACATAATTGAAAACCTTCTCTATTATATAAATGAGTGGGTATGCGAAAAGCAGAAGTCCCGCATTCAACGCAAACGGTATCAACTCATTCAAGAAATCCCAGATCTCTATTCTCTCCCACTTCGAAGTGTAGATCAAAGTGGATCCGAAATACAAACTTATATATGCCAAGAATATAATGACTGCAGTCTTAAACAACTGCGATCTCTCATACATCTCTTTCTGAACACAGATTGTAAGCATTCCGATCACCACCTGCATCAACAAGAACTCCACTCCCTCCTGCACAATGAACGAACAGATCAACACTGTGGTGTTGTGCATGAACAAAGCTGTTCGGGTATCAAAGAAAGTGGCAATCACTATCGGAAGGATAGCATACGGAATCGCATGTACCCAGTCTGGAGAGACTCGTACGACAAATGAAGTCAGCAAACATAGCGACAGAATCATCGAAAGCATAAACACAACATTGCGTCGCTCCTGAATAAATCTTGTTCGGAAATAGAACAAATAGAAGAAGAACGTCGAAAGTGAAATCGCAACAATGATAAACTGTCCGAGTTTCACCCAATAACGATTCAGAGAGTCTCCTTCTCCATCCTCCACAGCACGTTCAAGGCTGGTAAGTTTACGATAGACATCCTCAGAGATTTGATCACCGTTGCCCACGATTTTCTCTCCTTCCTGGACGATACCAATCGTCATACTCACATTATTCTTAATCAGATCCTGACGAGCTAACTCACTGATTTTCTCATCGTAAATAAGATTCACAGATAATAGTCGGTCGATATTGTAAGCCATCAGAATATCCTTGTCCAACGACGATGGTGCCTTCTTCAGAATATGCTCGTAAGCCGACTTGGGAGTATAGACAGTATTCAACTGAACGTCAACAAATGCATTCGCGTCGTCGCCCTTGATACGGATAATCTTGAAACTGTCGCAGAATCTGTCATAATCGTCGACAGACATTATTCCCTTCTGATAAATATTGAAGAGCTGGCTTCGGATATACTTATTATAACTGTCGGAAGCGTCTCCTGCCTTAGTCTTCTGGTTGAGTTTTGAAATCGCCTTCTCTCTTTCCGTATCAGAAATCGTGAAGTACGGCTGGAACATTCGTTTCAGCATAGTGTCACAGTCTCGCTTATACTCGTCGGCAAGCTTATAAATAGAGAATTGGAACGGCGCAGTAAGAGCCTCCTTATGCCAGATTCCCTCTTTCTCAAATTTAAACTCGAATTTTGCCGCAGTTGGGAATATCGAAACGATCAATATTCCGACGACAAAAAACAAGGCAGCCACAAAAAAGCGTTGGCTTTTCGATATAGCTCCAATTTTTTCTTTTATCAAACTCATAATCAATCGTTCTTATTAACAAATCCATTGGCTCCGGCAATGAATAATGTTATCGTTGTCGACGTTGATTCGCCCTTCTTCAGTGTGACTTCACCGTCGTGGCACTCCAATTCATACATCGAAGTCTCTTTATCCAATGTGTGGTAGCAATAAACCTCACCCACTGAGTGATACTCTGACGGAGTAAACGGTTCAGGCTCACCATTTATATTAGCATGTGAGATAGGGAATCCCATTATCAACGAATCACCACGTCTTCTGTTGATGCTCTCGATCATTCCCAAATACATATTCATGTGGAATTTTCCCGAATGGACCTGACCGTCACCACCCCATCCTATTTCCGGTGCGACGGAATCCTTAGCCATTTCGTCGGGACAGAAAGTGTAGTATGGGAATTTTGCGTTTTCATCCTTACCCATAGCCTTCTTCTCAAATGGATGAGTCGGGCCGTCGATCTCCTTTAAATTACCGTAGATGCGAATCTCATTCTCACCTGCGACGCGGACAATATTCCACAAGTCGATCGTTGTCTCACCGTCGCCATGATAAGTAGCCTCAACTGAACAATAAATCAAGCCATTATCATTCATCACAAACTCCTTCTTCAAGCTCAGTTTGCTCACCTCGCTCACACATCCCTGGATAATAAGATGAGAGTCGGATTTCTCCACGACCTCAAATTTGCCGAATGAGACGTACGGATCAGGAGGCCAGTTGATGGGCGAATTGCGTCGCTCCATATTGATAGACTGGTGTCTCCACCATTGAGTCTGAGGGCCAATCCACACCTCCTGGCCATAATACTGTACGAAATCAGTGAAAGCATCTGGAATAATCTCCGACTGCACCGTCTCCTCAAGAAGAGATTTATCAGCCTTGATCATGTTCTCCCCGCCTTCCTTTCCAAAGAATACAAGACGACCTCCGACATTAAGGTTTATCCAAGACTCAACGCCACCAGCTTTCAATTTTATGATACGTTCACTCATTTCCGTACAATTTATAATATACAAATTACAAAATTACAAATAAATTCATAATTCACAATGCAGAATTCATAATTGTCGGTATATGATGACGATTGAGGGAAAAACATCAATCATTTAAACCGACACCTGCTCCGCAGGAATCGGCTACCATTAAACCGACACCTGCTCTGCAGGAATCGGCTACCATTAAACCGACACCTGCTCCGCAGGAATCGGCTACCATT
>DCIP01000236.1:2679-5877 GCA_002317115.1 Candidatus Scybalocola fimicaballi | reverse complement strand
TATTTTATAACAATTCGTAACTAAACATATCAACAATAGACATTAAAATCTGTCTTTCATTTCATTAGGTGGTTTGAATTTTGTAATTTTGCAAAAAACAAATTCATTATCGCTTTATGACAACAATTGGAACATCAAAGTCAGGTGTGCGTAAGAAGGCTATTATCTGTGGTGCAGGAGAGCTCGGCAAAGAGGTTGTGATTGAACTTCAGCGTCTTGGCGTGGAGGTAGTGGCTGTCGACAGATACGACAACGCTCCAGCCATGCAGGTGGCTCACCGCTCTTATACTATTTCAATGCTCGACGGTGCTAAACTTCGTGAGGTCATTGAAAAGGAGAAGCCAGACTATATCATCCCTGAGGTGGAAAGTATCGCCACTACTACCCTTCTTGAACTTGAGAAGGAGGGATTCAACGTCGTGCCTACTGCCCGCGCTACATATTTGACTATGAACAGAGAGGGCATCCGTCGTTTGGCTGCTGAAGAACTTGGTGTTCCTACTTCAAAATATAAGTTTGCTGAGAATAAGGAGGAGTTCCACAAGGCTGTGGCTGAGATCGGAATCCCTTGCGTTGTCAAGCCTATCATGAGTAGCTCGGGCCACGGTCAGAGCGTGATCAAGTGTGAGAGCGACGTGGAGAAGGCTTGGACAATCTCTCAGGAGGGCGGCCGTGCCGGTGCTGGCAAGGTTATCGTTGAGGGATTTGTTGATTTCGACTACGAGATCACTTTGTTGACAGTAAGACATATCGGCGGAACAAGTTTCTTGAAGCCTATCGGTCACCGTCAGGAGGAGGGCGACTACCAGGAGAGCTGGCAGCCTCAGGCTATGACAGGAGCCGCTTTGTCGAAAGCTAAGGATATCGCTGAGAAGGTGACTACTGCTCTTGGTGGTTACGGTATCTTCGGCGTGGAGTTGTTTGTAAAGGGCGACGAGGTTATCTTCAGCGAAGTTTCCCCACGTCCACACGATACTGGTATGGTGACAATGATCTCTCAGGATTTGTCTGAGTTCGCTCTACACGTTAGAGCCATCCTTGGTTTGCCAATTCCAAACATCGCATTCCACGGACCATCAGCATCTAAGGCTGTAGTGGTGAGAGGCGACAGCAACCACGTCACATTCTCAGGAATCGAGAACGTGCTTTCATTGCCTGACACACAGATCCGAATCTTCGGCAAGCCAGAGGTTCACGGCAAGCGTCGTATGGCTGTGATCTTGGCTCGTGGCGAGAATATCGAGGAGGCTAAGGAGAAGACATTCACCGCCTATAATAATTTGACTGTAGAATTGTAAGCCCCCAAGCCCCCTGAAGGGGGATATTGGAACAAGGGATTTCCCAATTCGTAGGGGAGGTTTTCAAACCCTCCCGAATCCGCAGATCTCTACATAATAAAAAAAGAATAAAAAAATAAATACAATATATAGAAATGGCAAATTTCCCAATTGAGAAGCTAAGAAAGATTGAGACACCGTTCTACTACTACGATGTTGAACTTTTGAAGGCTACATTGAACGAATTGAAATCAGAGGCCGACAAATACGGTTTTCTTCCTCACTACGCAGTTAAGGCCAACGCTAACGAGAAGGTGTTGGCAATCATAGCAGCCACAGGAATCGGAGCTGACTGTGTAAGTGGAAATGAGGTTTTGGCATGTGTCAAGGCTGGTTTCCCAGCAAACAAGATTGTGTTTGCGGGTGTAGGTAAGACAGACAAGGAGATCAACGCAGCTCTTGACGCTGACATCTTCTGCTTCAACGCAGAGAGCATTCCAGAGCTTGAGGTGATCAACGAGTTGGCTGCAAAGAAGAATAAGGTGGCAAGAGTTGAGCTACGTGTCAATCCAAACGTCGACGCTCACACTCACAGCTATATCACAACAGGTTTGAACGAGAACAAGTTCGGATTCAGCATGGATGATCTTGAGAAGGTTGTCGACATGATTGCCAAGATGAGCAACGTCGAGCTGATCGGTCTTCATTTCCACATCGGAAGCCAGATCACAGACCTTGGATGCTTCGAGCCATTGAGCGAGAGAATCAACGCATTGCAGGATCAGCTTGAGGCAAAGGGAGTTAAGTTGCAGAATATCAACGTCGGAGGTGGACTTGGTATCGACTACGAGAATCCAGACGGCAACCCAATTCCAAACTTCAAGAAGTACTTCGAGATCTACAACAAGTGTTTGAAGCTACGTCCAGGACAGAAGCTACACTGTGAGCCAGGACGAAGCGTAGTGGCACAGTGCGGAAGCCTAATCACAAAGGTGACATACGTTAAGAAAGGCAAAGAGAAGCAGTTCGCCATCGTCGACGCGGGAATGACAGACTTGATCCGTCCAGCTCTTTACCAGGCATACCATAAGATTGAGAACATCACATCATCAAAGCCAGCAGAGAAGTACGACGTGGTTGGTCCGATCTGTGAGTCGAGCGACGTCTTCCAGAAAGATTGCTCAATCAACGCAGCAGAGAGAGGTGATTTGTTGGCACTACGTTCAGCCGGAGCATACGGAGAGATCATGGCAAGCCGCTATAATCTTCGTGAGTTGCCAAAGGGATACCTTTCAACAGAAATCTGATTAAATGCGGAATGCTAAATAAAAAAAGCGTGATTCACGATGTGAATCACGCTTTTTTGCATTAATTCCTCACCCGTTAACGTTAACGTCAACGTCTACGTCGGATTTACCGACAATTATGAATTATGAATTATGAATTACGCATTTCCCCACTCCCCACGGTAGATTTTCATTCGCTGACGCTTCATGAAAATCAACCATGGGCTATTAATTAAAACAACCGTTTCCACGGTTGGGGAATCCGTTCAATCCATTTTATCCGTGTTCGTTTTAAAATTATCCGTTTTTAAAACAGCAAAGACGGGGACATGCCCCGTCTCTACATGTTAACGTTAACGTCATCGTCAACGTCGGAATTACCGACAATTACGCATTACGCATTACGCATTTCCCCAAGCTTTCCTCGAAGCTCACCAGCTGGTAATCGAAATCCATTTTCGACATTTCCGGATCATAGTAGTATGTCGCAAACATCTTGTTGATCGGCTGCAACACAAAACTTCCCAACCATACAAATGGATTAAGCAATCTTGTGATCCAAACCTTGTGGCCGGCTGCCTTGGCGAAGTATCTGATGATCTCAACCGTATCCGCCAACTCACGATTCTGCGGAT
>DCIP01000236.1:0-2506 GCA_002317115.1 Candidatus Scybalocola fimicaballi | reverse complement strand
TTGGTCCATAGATCATACAAGGACGAAGAATACAGATCTTCATTTTATTCGCGTCAGCGAATCCATCCGTGTTATCCGAGCTATCCGTGTTCGTTTCTCCATTCGCGTCAGCGAATTCTCCGTGATCTCTGTGGTCATTTTTAACTAATTCCCATAATCCCTTCTCCGCCTGCAATTTCGAATCCCCATAAAATCCATTAGGATTAGGCTTTGTATCCTTTGTCAAAACCTCTTATTTAAGCGATTGGCTTTCGTGGAAGACAATCTTCAAAGCAAACTATCAATAAACGACTTAAACGAAGCACAACGACCTGAATTTCGAAGATCTTCATAATCATCTACAGATAAAAATGAAAGAAAAGATAAATGATCTCCTTCATGTTTACCATAATGTTCGCCGATTGAATTAAATATTTTTTGTACTTTATTATATGGGTGGAATACCGTATTCTCAAAATCGGAATTATAATCAATTCCAACACTTGCAAATGCCTCCCCAGGAGCTCCTCCTTTGCTAATAATGTAATTGTCAATCAAAGCCAACATCCAAGCTTCATATTCCATAATAGCAAAATGATAACGGATATCAGCACCTTCATATTTCAACTGAGACAAATGAGCCTCATGCATGTCTCTGATCAATTCTGCATCAATTGTCTGAGTCTGACACAAATCTTTATAATCTTCTCCAAATACGTCACGTAATCCTATAATGATTTCAAATCCCTGTGATATAAGATTCGGGATATCTCGTTTTAATTTTGACAAGACCAAATTGTCGTTATTTACATTTACAATCTGATAAAACGATTCTGAAGATTCCACATCTCCTTGAATCGGATAAGACACAAATTCAAAATCGTCCTTATTAAGTGTTATACATTGAAATCCTATTTTAGAAGGATCATACCCAGAATATTTCATGAGTACGTCAGCAACAAACAGCATCTCGGCCTTGCCTTCTACATATACGGCGTACTTCATTTCTGTCGGTTTAAATAACTATCAATAAAATCGGATGAGAAGAAATCAAAATTACTCAATCCTGTCATTCTGAATTTTTTGAATAGGTCAGGATTATTATCTGAATTTATGGCTGTCACTTTGCTATTTTTTCTGAAAAGGACTTGCCAATTAGAAATGTCGACGACATCCATCAAGAATGCATCATTGGAACTGGCTATCAACTGCAATCCATATTCTCCACAATCTTCAAAGACCATTTTTCCCAAGTCGACAGAACGACGATAATCCAAACCTTCGCCTAAATCATCAATAAGCAAAAGACTTAAATTTTTCTCTTGCTTTATCACCGAAAGATAACATAACAAATACAGCGTTCTGTACATTCCATTTGACAAATTCATATCCGTCATTGTACTTGGCACAAATCGCTCTTTTATTTGGACAAAACGGTAATTTTTTGCCACATCTATAGTCTTTATTTCCGATATGTTATATCCGAGTTTCTTTGCTTGAGCCAAAACATGTTTCTTCTCAGTCTCCGACAACAAATCTACAAGATCGCAAAATGAATAAGGATTAAGCCCGCGCTCTGACAATCTGTTGATATCAGAGCAAGTTACCATTGTCACGCCATCACACCACTGAATCAATTTTTCAATCTCAGGATAGAGATTTTTATCTCTACGGATCTGAATAATCAGTTTATCTTCTGGAGGACTGAGCTTCTCATCTCTGTATTTAGCTGACGATTTAGTACGCTTAATCAATTGCTCTCCATTGACTACCAACGACTCCTTTTCAATCTCAGATATACCGACTTTGAAACTGTATTCCATAGTCCATGAGTTGTCTTCTTTTGATCTAAATTTTAAAACAGCTTCAAAAGAAGAAGAATCATGATACATGTTGATAAAAGACGTCACATTCTCAATCGCTTGAATAGAACGAGTCTTTCCTGTCGCATTTCTACCGACAAGCAAATTGAGTGGTCTCAATGGAGACATCTCCTTCAGTTCCCACCCATATTCTTTATATCCGAACGACGTCAATATCATGATTTGGCATTTGTTTTTTTGAAAATACTCTTATCTGAATTACAAAGGCAATTTTTCTTCAAATACAAATGTATATATTTTCTTCATATTCTGCTTAAAATGTTACTCGCAAAATAAGAAAAATTTAGACGCACGTCCGTGCGTCTCTACGAGAGGTATATTCCGACGTCGGAATTAATTCCATCGTCGGCACGTACCGACAATTACGAATTACGAATTATACATTTCCCCACTCCCCACGGTAGATTTTCATTCGCTGACGCCTCATGAAAATCAACCATGGGCTATTAATTAAACCAACCGTTTCCACGGTTGGGAAATCCGTTCAATCCATTTTATCCGTGTTCGTTTTAAAATTATCCGTTTTTAAAACAGCAAAGACGGGGACATGCCCCGTCTCTACATGTTAACGTTAACGTCTTCGTCAACGTCGGATTTACCGACAATTACGCATTACGCATTATGCATTTCCCCAAGCTTTCCTC
>DCIP01000024.1 GCA_002317115.1 Candidatus Scybalocola fimicaballi | reverse complement strand
CCTACGTTGATAGTGAAGGTTACATTCTCAAAAAGGGCCAAGTCACCGAAGTTTTTGCTGACTTGCTGTATCTGAATTAGGTTTTCGTCTGTCATTTTCTTTTTCTAAAGGTTAACGTCCCAAAAGAACTAATAGGATGTTGATGTCGCTCGGACTGATTCCTGAGATTCTGCTTGCCTGACCGATTGTCTCTGGATCGATACGTGTAAGTTTCTGGCGAGCCTCTGTGGAAATAGTCTTGATCGACATATAATCGAACTTGCCTTTGATCTTGATGTTCTCAAGGCGAGTAAGTTTGTCTGCAATCTGTTGCTCACGTGCGATATATCCGCTGTACTTGATTAGAATCTCTGCCGACTCCACAATCTCCTCACGTCTGTTTGGAATCTTGTCGATTGCCTCTTGCAATGCAGGGATAGCCTGACGCAAAGAATCGAAGTTTAGCTGCGGACGGTTGACCAAATCCATAAGTTTGCAACCCTCACGAAGTGGGGATGTGCCCTGCGTCTCCAAGAATGGATTGATCAATGCTGGCTTGATTGAGAAAGTCGACGTGAATTCCTTCAAACGGTTGACTTCCTCCTCCTTCTGAGTTAGCAAGTCGACGCGAGCCTTACGTGCAAGACCGATTTCTGCGGATTTGCGAGTCAAGCGGCTATCCGCGTCGTCCTGACGAAGCAAGATTCTGTATTCTGCGCGCGACGTGAACATACGGTATGGCTCATCCACACCTTTAGTGATCAAATCGTCGATTAGCACTCCGATATAAGCCTCATTTCGTGACAATACAAATTCCTGATTGCCGTGGCACTTCAAATGTGCGTTAATTCCGGCCATTAAACCCTGTCCTGCGGCCTCTTCGTATCCTGTCGTACCATTTACCTGTCCGGCAAGGAAAAGCCCGCCTACGAACTTGCTTTCCAATGTTGGATTTAGCTGAGTCGGATCAAAGTAATCATATTCGATGGCATAACCTGGACGGTAGACCTGCACATTCTCCAAACCTTTGATTGTGCGTAGTGCGTTGAGCTGCACATGAAGGGGTAGAGAAGAAGAGAATCCGTTAAGGTAATACTCCTGAGTAGTCTCTCCTTCAGGTTCAAGGAAGAGCTGATGCTGAGTCTTGTCTGCAAACGTCACAATCTTTGTCTCGATACTTGGACAGTAGCGAGGACCAACACTCTTGATCTGACCGTTGTAGAGCGGAGATTCAGGCAAACCAGCACGAAGAATCTCGTGTGTCTGCTCGTTGGTGTATGTGATGAAGCACGGACGCTGCTTTAGCGGACGTGGCTGGAAATCAAGATAAGAGAATTTATGGAAGTCGTTGTCACCGTCTTGTGGCGCAAGTTCGTCGAAATTGATCGTACGACCGTCGATTCTGACTGGTGTACCTGTCTTCATTCTGCCGACGTTGATACCCTTTGCCATTAGCTGCTCGCTAATTCCGTACGACGCTGGTTCAGAGATACGGCCTCCTTTTATCTGTTGTCTACCACAGTGCATCAATCCGCTTAGGAACGTGCCGGCTGTGATGACGATTGATTTAGCTTTGAATTCTGCGCCAAGTGCAGTGCGAACTCCGCAAACTGAGTTGCCTTCAAACAATAATTCGTTTGCCATGTCCTGCCAGATGCAGAGGTTGTCGGTGTTCTCAAGTAGGCTTCTCCACTTTTCCGAGAAACGTTGACGATCCGACTGGCTGCGTGGACTCCACATAGCCGGACCTTTCGACTTGTTGAGCATACGGTACTGGATGGCTGTAAGGTCAGTGACGATACCCATCTGTCCGCCCATTGCGTCGATCTCTCTTACAATCTGTCCTTTTGCGATACCTCCAACTGCAGGGTTACAGCTCATCTGTGCTATGGAGTGCATATCCATAGTGATGAGAAGAGTCTGCGAACCAAGGTTGGCTGCTGCTGATGCCGCCTCGCAACCAGCGTGACCTGCACCGATAACTATGACATCGAAATTGAATTTCATTTTATTTTATCTTGTTAAGAAACGACTCCTCAAGAAGAAGTTTTTTAAGACGTAGTGCCCAAACATTGTTGCTCTGACCATTGGCTGACTTTCCACCGACGAGGATGAACTCGCCCTTGTAACCTATCTGGAAGATTCCAGCGTCGTACAACGTTCCTACTGTATTGGCAAGGTCCTTGTGCTCGTCAATTGTCCACGACAAACCACTGTTGTCAGAAGTATAACATTTTGTTGAGTATGATCCGTCTATGCCAATTCCTCCAATAATGCTAAGATTATTCTCATAACTGAATGTGATGGCTTTATTCATGTATGGGATTTTCTTAGATGCGTCTGTAAGACATTCTATGTTGCCATATCTGTCGGCAGCCCATATTTCTGAGTAGTCTCCTTTTTTAGCGTAAAGGTAGCCAAGAATTGTGTTTCCACTTGGAGCTGTGAACGGGCAAAGCGTGTCTACCACAAATTTCTCAGGAAGTGGCTGCGATATTTTTGGCTCTCCGCTTTTGCTGTACGATTTGATGTCGCTTCCGTCAAGCATCCAGATTTGGTTGTCGAGCGCGTATAGTAGTTGTCCACTATGAATGGCATCAAACTTGTTGAATTGCAAATTGTTGAAGTTCGCAGCATAGATGGCTCCAGTGGTGCTTTGCGCGAAAAGAGAATCTCCAATATTGCATAGAGTTGATAATTCTAAAGTCTCTGCCGATGCGACGGGAGTGCTTACCCACTGCTTACCGTCGACAGAATACAATGCTTTGCATGCTGTTGCAGTCTGGATGAATTGCCACATTTTATTGTCGTGCATAATTGATTTCTGAGAAAGAGCACTCTCATTCAATTCTGCTATTGAGCCTACATTAGTCCATTGAAATGCTTCAACATCATATTTGTGTACGCGGACATCAACAACGTATTCTTTCGTAGAGTTGTCTTCAAGGTTGGTAGAAACAATTTTTAAAGGCTTTGACAAATCCATTGCCACTGTGTTTCTAAAATCAACGAAGTTAACACCATCGTACGCGTATTTCAGACTAATGGAGTTTGTGTTGTATGCGTAAAAACTTGGATATAACGAGTCTACTCTTGTGCCATAAGTCAAAGAGTCGTAGTTATAAATCTTGCCTTCCACGTCGTTGACAATAAACACAACATTGTTTCCTATTTGAGGAATGACCACGCGGCGGATTCTTGGATCCGGTGTGTCAGACTCCTCGTCGTCCTTACAACTTGTATTTACTGCCGCTAATGTGAAAGCAGTTATGTATAGTAGTAAATTGCGTAGGGCCGATCCTTTGCGGTTGCCCATATTTAAGCGTAGTTTCATATATTAATTGAATAAACTAAATGCTCCGTATGTAATTGCCAGCCAAACGGCATATCTCACTGTCTTTCCGAATAGAACCCAGAACAATACGCCCCAGAATGGAGAACGCATCAATCCGAGTGCCATGACAATGAAATCTCCGATGCCGGGAGTGAAGGAAAAGAACCCAAGCCAGATGCCTCGTTGCTGCACCCAATTCTTTGCCTTTTCCACTTTGGCTTCGTCAAGGCCACAGTATTTTGTAAGCCATTCCGTCTTTCCTATATATCCTAAGGCGTAGCAGGTCATGGCTCCAAGTGTGTTGCCTGCTATGGCAGCCAACAGGACATAGTATGTGTTGGCTCCTGATGCCCAGACTATTGAAAATACTGCCTCAGAAGGCAAGGGTAGTACCGTCGCAGCCAGAAATGCAGCTAAAAACAGTCCCCAACATCCGTATTCCGCAAGCCAAGTCAAATCCATACTATTCCAATCCGATTAGTTTCACCACAAGATAACCGACTGACATCAAAACGAACAGATGGTACATCCATGTGATGATTAGTTCTCGTCTGTAAAATAGAGTGACGGCTCCACCTATACAGAAGGTGCCGAGTGTGATGATTGTGCTCAACATCGACTCAAATCCGAAGTTCATAGTCACGGCGAAGAATGTTGCAAGCGCGATAATCACCACTAACAATGAATATTTTCCTCGTTGCTGGATACTCTTGTTGCTGAAGTGGCTCGAAAGACGCATCACGCAGACGAAGATAAATGCAAGAAGATATGTGTAGAATATCTTGCTGAATCTTCCGAATTTTTCAAATTCAGAGAAGTCATTCAGACTGAAGCTTGGTGCCGCTGTCCACGATATTCCATCAAAGTAGCCCAACTGGTATATTCCCGCCACTGCATAGATGGCGATTGTAAGCCCACCGATTATGATGCTCAACACGGTCTTTAACTGAAGACGGTTGCTAAAGTAAAGGAACGCAAGCACTGGAATCACGTTGAGTGAGAATGGAGTGTAGACTACAGAACCTATTGTGATTAATCCACCGATATTGAAGGAGTGTAATTCATGAAAACTCTCCGACAACGCAAATGCCGAGGCAATGATTGCTAATTCTATCAATGTGAGGAAATAACAATAGTTGATGGCCTCTTTCTCAAGTGAAATGATCATTACAAATATACACAGCACCGTCGGTAGTATTGTTGGCGCTTTCAATAGCGAAAATGCACTGTTGATGAGCCCTAACGTAAAACCAATCAACAGGATAATTGCAAAATTCACCCAGTAGGTCACTAACGTCGGCACTTCAACCAAACTTTCCATCAACGTCATGAATCTTAGATTTCCCGCTTCCGAGAGAAGGAAAGTGGCGTTGAATGGAATCAACCACAACAAAAGAGCGACGCACACAATGACTATGTATGCGACTAATGATGGTTTTACTTTGTCTTGAAAACTACCGTTGTACATCTTTCTGTGGTTGTTGGATTTATTAAATATGGGCGACCACAGGGGTCGCCCCTACATTACAAAATTATAAATCGAATCCGATATCGCGACGGAAGTATTTCTTCTCGAAGTCGATAACCTGTGCGTTAGCGAACGACTTGGCAAGAGCCTCTGCCTTTGTGGCACCGTATGAACTGATTGAGATTACTCGTCCACCGTTTGTCAATACCTTGCCATCTACCATCTTTGTGCCTGCATGGAATGCGATTGAATCCTTCACCTTGTCAAGACCAGTGATGACCTTGTTCTTCTCGTACTCTTCTGGATAACCACCAGACACCAACATCACAGTTACAGCTGTACGCTCGTCCTCCTCAAGTGTGCGCTTGTTCAAGTCTCCTGCAGCAACACCCTCGAATGCGTCAACCAAGTCTCCCTTGACACGAAGCATGACAGCCTCTGTCTCTGGATCTCCCATACGTACGTTGTACTCGATTACCATTGGCTCGTTCTTCACGTTGATCAAACCAAGGAAGATGAAACCTTTGTATGTGATGTTTTCTTTTGCCAAACCTTCTACTGTAGGGATGATGATGCGCTCCTCAACCTTCTTCATGAATGTCTTGTCAGCGAATGGCACTGGAGAAACGGCTCCCATACCACCTGTGTTAAGTCCCTTGTCTCCCTCACCGATACGCTTGTAGTCTTTTGCTACAGGAAGTACCTTATAGTTCTTTCCATCTGAAAGAACGAATACAGAGCACTCGATACCTGACAAGAACTCCTCGATGACAACTGTCTTGCTGGCGTCACCAAATTTACCAGTCAACATTGTCTTAAGCTCTGCCTTAGCCTCCTCAAGTGTGTTAAGGATAAGCACACCCTTACCAGCAGCCAAACCGTCTGCTTTTAGCACGTATGGAGCCTCAAGCTCAGCAAGGAATGCGAATGCATCCTCGATTGTCTCGTTTGTGAAACTCTTGTATCTTGCGGTTGGAATGTTGTGACGCATCATAAATGCCTTGGCGAAGTCTTTGCTTCCTTCCAATCTTGCGCCTTCCTTAGATGGTCCGATCACCTTGATGCTCTTTAGTGCAGCGTCGTTCTTGAAATAATCGTAGATACCCTTTACAAGTGGATCCTCTGGACCTACGACTACCATTTCGATGTCGTTCTCAAGCACGAATTTCTTGATCGCGTCGAAATCGTCAGCCTTCATGGCTACGTTCTTGCAACCTACAGTCTTTCCGTTGACCTCTCTTGTAAGAAGCTCTGTTCCAGCGTTACCTGGTGCAACGAAAAGGTTGTCTACTTTCTTGCTCTCTCTAATCTTCCAAGCCAAGGCGTTCTCTCTACCTCCGCTTCCCAATATTAGTACGTTCATCTATGTTTTGTTTTTTTCCCGTAGAGACGTTGCGTGCTGCGTCTTTGTGGAGTGCCGCGTCTCTATGGATGTTTAATAATCAATTTTTTTGAAAGAATAGCCTTCTTTTAGGAGCCATTCGATGCTTCTTGCCAAAGCACCTTCTATGTTTTTCCTTGATTTCAAAGAATCATGGAAGACGATGATGGATCCGTTTCTGGCATATTTCTTCACTTTGTCGAAGATGTCATCAGGAGTGAGATTCTTGTTGTAATCTCTTGTCACCACGTCCCACATCACAATCTTATATTTCTTTCTGAGAAAGAGAATAGTGGTAGGACGAATTATTCCGTGTGGAGGGCGAAAGAGTGGGGAATGAATAAGCTGGTTGGCTTTCTCCACGTTCTCGCAGTAGCGTTTGGCTGATGTGCCCCACGAACGGAGATGATTATAGGTGTGGTTGCCGACGTTGTGTCCTCTCTCCACCACCATCTTGAAGATGTCCGGATATTTGCGGACGTTATCTCCAACACAGAAAAAAGTAGCCTTCACATTATAGCGGTCGAGTGTGTCAAGCACCCATTCCGTCACTTCTGGGATCGGACCGTCGTCGAATGTGAGATAAACGGATTTCTCTTCCTGCTTTTTAATACGCCACGTCGTCCAGGGAAACAATGCCCTGAACAGACGTGGTGGTTGTTCTATAATCATCAGTTAATTATTCTTGCTCAATCTCCTGGTAGAACTCCTCAACCTCTTTGCGGATTTCATCAGCTTTCTCCTTGCTGCATGCCTTTGCGGCTGTAGCTGCGATGTATCTCATCATGTCGAAACGTTCTGTGATATCCTCAGAAGCTGCTTTTCTTTGCTCTCTTGTAAGATTCTTGTTCCATGCTCTATACTGCTTACCCATTTCGAAGATCTCGTCGATGATAGGCTCTGCCTTCTCTTTCTCTCCAAGGCTTGCATACAAGTGAGCAATGTTGCATGAAGTAAGGTCTATAGGGACGTTGTATGAAGGGATCTCTTTCATACACTTGTCAAGCACCTCGATTGCCTTCTCTTTCTGACCTTCCTCTGCAAGTTCAGAAGCAAGACGTACGAACATGTGACGGAATGTTCTTGCCATACGGCAGTTGTTCTCGTCCATGTAGATGCCTGGCAGACTTACGTTACCCCATTCGAACTTGTTCATCATGTTGTCGTACATCTTCTCTGTGTTGACTCCTCCCTGAGACTTGTATGGAACCAAACGGTATGCCATACCCTCAAGCTCAAGGTACTGGTCAAGACCAAGATAGCTGTCTCTTCCGACTGTGACTGCGAAGTAGATGGGAGTCTTCCAATCCTTGTTAGAGCGGATCAAGTCAAGGATGAACAAATCCTGCTTTCCAAGGTAAGATTTCTTGCTCAAGTCGATCTTGATATCCTCGATAATCGTCTTTGTCATGTCGACTTTTGCAGGCTTCAAACGAGGCTCTGTCTTACCGCCATTGTTTGGATTTGGCTCGTTGACTACGATGACTGTATCCTTAATGACACGGACAGTGTCTTTAGGATCAACAATGCCGGCAGCAATAACAGCGTCCTTGTCAACGTGCTGTACAAGCTTAGTTGAAGGAAGCACATCGATGCCCTCTCTGTATCCAAGCTGCTTAGCAGTACGTTTGTCAAGCAAGTATTTGAATCCTTCGTCGATAGTGATCTCTTTGTCGATACGCTTGTCGATATAAGCTACGTCCAACTTTCCGTTAGAGTAATCCTTGCTCTTCATTCCCATTGGAAGTGCTTTCGACTTGTAAGCGTCGCGCTGCATCTGGTCGATATACCATCCCATCTGCAAGTACGATAGGTTGGCGACGCGGCAATCTGATCCTACACCCTCAACCTCCTGGTTATACCACAATGGGAATGTATCGTTATCTCCATTAGTGAAGATGACACCATTCTCAGGAATTGTCTTCAAGTAGTTTGCACCATAGTCGCGGCAAGTGTATCTGTCGCTACGGTCGTGGTCGTCCCAGTTCTCTATTGCCATGATTGTAGGTACGCTTGAAGACAAAAGTACAGCCACCAATGCTGCGATTCGTTTGTCAAGCATGTCCTTGATTGTGTCGAACAACCATAATACTCCCAAACCAATCCAGATACAGAACGCATAGAAGCTACCTGCGTATGCATAATCTCGCTCACGTGGCTGGTATGGATATTGGTTCAAGTAAACTACAATAGCCAAACCTGTCATAAAGAACAATATGCTGACAAGCAAGAAACTCTGTGTTCCTATGCCATTTGCAACTTTGTCTCTGAATTGGTACAAAATACCAAGCAGACCAAGAATCAATGGCAAGAAGTAGTAACAGTTTCTTCCCTTGTTGTTCTTTAAATCATCTGGTAGAGACGATTGGTCTCCAAGTCTCCAACTGTCAATGAAATCGATACCTGAGATCCAGTTTCCGTGAGTGATCTCACCGTGTCCCTGAATATCGTTCTGGCGACCTACAAAGTTCCACATGAAATATCTCCAGTACATGAAACCAATCTGGTAACGTAAGAAGTATGTCATGTTGTCGCCGAATGTAGGCACTTCCACTTTCTTGCCGTCGTCGGCCTTGACCTTCTTTCCTGTGAAGTTAGACCAACTTTTGTAAGCTGAGATGTGGCTGGCTTGACGTGAGTACATACGAGGGAAGACCATCAAGAACTGATCCTGGTAGATATACTTTGTCTTCTTGTCGTATGCGTAGTACTGGTCTGGCTCTTTTTCGTTGTCTTTGATCTTCTTAGCCCAAAGATCCTCGCCATAATCTTTTGCTACAGAACCGCTCTTGTCATACTTGAACTCAGAAGCGAAGCTCTCTCCGTATAGAAGAGGAGTGTCACCATACTGGTCACGATTCAAATAACTCTTCAATGAGAACACATCATCTGGTGAGTTCTGGTCCATTGTAGGGTTAGCACTGCTTCGAATAACCAAAGTTGCGTACGACGAGTATCCAAGTAGGATCACTGTCAAGCAAGTAAGCACTGTGTTAAGCAATGGCATAGTTGTGTTTTCTCCGTCTTCATCATCCTTCTTGAAGAAAAAGAAATAAACAACCATGGCGGCAATGATTATGATGCCAATAAAGATATGGTTTCCGAAGAATGGAATGCCAAGTAGAATTACCGAAACAATAAATAGAATTGTCGGAATTTTTGAACCTATATACTTCTCAGAGTAAGAAGTGTAGATTCCGCCTACTAAGCAAGAGATTAGTGCGATGCTGTAGATAATTACACCAGTGTTGAATGAGAATCCAAGAGTGTTGACGAACAACAACTCAAACCATCCGGCAACAGTCACGAATCCTGGAACGATACCGTATAGGATAATTGCCAAAAGAATGACTGATATAAGGAATGAGATTCCGACTCCCTTCCAGCTAAACTTGTACATTCTGAAGTAGTATACAAGCACAAGGGCAGGAATACATAGCAAGTTCAATAGGTGGACACCTACTGAAAGTCCCATCAAATATGCAATCAGAATCAACCATCTGTTGGCAAATGGCTTGTCTGCAACGTCTTCCCATTTAAGCATTGCCCAGAAGACAACGGCTGTGAACATTGAAGACGACGCATAAACCTCCGCCTCCACAGCTGAGAACCAGAATGTGTCGGAGAATGTGTAAGCCAACGCACCTACTGCACCTGCACCAAGAATGGCGATAGTGTTGCCAAGAGAGAAGTCCTCCTCATCTTTGATGACCAAACGTCTTGCCAAATGTGTGATTGTCCAGAATAGGAATAGAATAGTCAAAGCCGACATGAATGCCGAGAACACATTGACCATTTTAGCTACTTGGTGAACATCCGATGCGAAAAGCGTAAAGAATCTTGCCATCAGCATAAAGAATGGCGCTCCCGGTGGATGTCCGATTTCTAACTTGTATGCGGTACTGATAAACTCGCCGCAATCCCAGAAACTGGCTGTTGGTTCAATAGTGAGAAGGTACACGACCAATGAGATCAGAAACACAACTCCACCAACAACATTGTTAAGTAGCTTAAATTGCTTCATTTTTATTATTGAACTTTTTTTATATTTTTTCGTATAGAATCGCAATTAGTTTGCAAAATTAATTTTTTTCATGCGTAAATGAAAATTTTTGTCGCAAATTGTGGCGACGTGGGTCCTAACCAATCTTAAACCTCATCCTATAATAACGAAGAAGGACAGCCTGATGAGGTTGTCCTTCGTTAAATTTTTATTGCAGAGCTTATTTTTTGATGGAGCTTACATAATCATGAATCTGATTCAAAAACATTTCGGTGTATTTCTTAGCACCGTCGCTGTTTAGGTGAGATCTGTCGTCAAATAACTCTGGATGCTCCAAGAAATAAGGATCTTGCGTGTTGTCTATAAAAAGAACATCGTATTCTTTGCAAATCTCCGCCATTCTTGCTTTAGATGCATTCTCAAAACGGCGGATTGTATAGCTTGGGGAGTCGGTGATAATCATTTTTATACCTTTTTCCTTAGCTCTTGCAAGCACTGCGCGGAAACGTTTTTCTCTTGTCTCGCTCACTTTAGTAGCATCCTTTAGCTCTTCTGTAAGCTCAAGTTTTTTTACTAACTTTCTTGGAGCAAGCGGTTCATAACCTTTTAGCGGATCTCCTTCAAATGAATTGCGACTTCTGAATCGTGTCAAGACACGGTGAATTATCGAGTTGAACTTATAAATGTTGCTGTTAAGACGAGCGTATTCCGTCCATGGCAACTCTTCCTCGATAGCGGTTGTAACCCACTCATTTGATCCATAGTATGGATATAGGTTTACAAAAGGGTCGCTTTCACTTTCTGCAAGATATTCTGTACGATTCTCCCAAATTATCAATTTTGGTGAATATCTGTCCATTATGGTGTTGATCACACAACTGTTGTGGCTGAAAAAACAACCGTCGCGAGAAACATTATAAGTGGGCAATCCAAGAGAGTCCTCCACCTGTTGTGTCTCATAATGGTGTGCCGAACGTGACGAACCAGCAATGACGACAGGAGTGTTCACGTCGTAAAGAGAAAAGTATGTTTTTCCTGTTTCTCCCTGATTGCTTATCTGAGGAAGCATCCAGTCCATCATTTTGCCAATTGCGAAATCAATCACTGCGACTGAACACAAAACCACTAGTACGGCAACGCCAAATCTTAATAATCCTTTTTTCATAGTGCCCTAGAATTGGAAATAAATAAATGAAGCGCCATTAAGTACACCAAAAGCAAGGATGTAGACTACTAGTAGAATGGCTGTAATGTATCGCACAACGATGTTCTTCGAACTTAGCAAGTGTATATTCAACTGTTTCTCCTTTATGAAGTCGTAGATGAACACAATTGCAAGTGCTAAGAATCCCAATAGGAGTGAGTCCAAATCAAAGAATAGCTCACCTGGTTCGGTGAAGATTTTTTTGAAAATCGTCATCACGTCGCCGAGATCGCTGACACGGAAGAAAATCCATGCGAAGTTTACGATTGTGAACGTTATGATCCATCGTAGGACATTTGCGATAGAGAAATTATCGGAAATGTTTTTGATTTTGTCTCCGTAGATTTGTCTCTCCACCACCATACATGCTCCGTGGAAGGCTCCCCAGATTAGGAATGTGTAAGCTGCACCATGCCATAGTCCGCTCACTGTGAAGACGATCATCTGGTTGAGCATCCAACGTGGTTTGCTGCAACGGTTACCTCCCAATGGGAAGTAGATGTAGTCTCTGAACCATGTCGTTAGAGAGATATGCCATCTACGCCAGAAATCAGTGACTGTCTTAGCAAAGTATGGACGGATAAAGTTGGTAGGAAGCTCAATTCCTAACAATTTACCACTTCCGATTGCCATCAATGAGTATCCTGCAAAGTCAGCGTATATCTGAAGTGTGTAAAGAATACTTGTGAATAGAAGTGTCGTTCCGTTGTGCTGAGCGATATTGGCGTAAACAGTGTTTACATAAATCGCAAGACGGTCGGCAAGACATAGTTTCATCATCGCACCAATCAAGATTGCCTTGACTGCTGCAACTGCGACGTCGTAGCTGAAAGTACGAGCCACAAAATACTGAGGCAATGTCTTCTGGGCACGGCTGATCGGTCCACTCAAAATGCTTGGAAAGAATGTGATATAGGCAAGGTATGCCAACACATCCTTAGTTGGCTCAATTTTCTTCTGGTACACATCAATGCTGTAGCTCAATGCAGAGAATGTATAGAAACTGATACCAACTGGCAAAAGAATTTTCAGCGTCGATACATTCATGTCTGCTCCGAAAAGAGCGAATGCGTCGATGAACGACTGTACGAAGAAATTGAAATACTTGAAGTAGAAAAGGATGCCAATGTTAAGAACAATGGCTCCGATAGAAATCCATTTTCGTCTCTTTGGGTCCTCAGTCTTACCCATCAAGTCTCCAGCATAGAATGTTGAGAGAGCTGTGAGCAACAGCAACCCAAGAAAACGCCAATCCCACCATCCATAGAAAACAAGGCTGGCTATTAATAGAAGACCGTTCTGTAAAGTCTTATTCCCACGACATAGTGTCCAATATAGGAGGAACACTATGGGTAGGAAAATTAGATATTCAAGTGTCTGAAAAGTCATGCCCTTGTAATATTACCGGTTTGTCGCTTATGCTTTCTTGCGGTTGTTAAAGACTACAGAGATGCCGTTAAATTTATTTTCCTCAACGTAATTGTTGATTAATTCTGTTGATTTAGCGACGTTAGAGTCTGAAGACAAAACGAATACAGTTTTATCGATAAGCTTTCCAAGCAATACGTTGGCTGATTCCTCTACTGATGATGGACAGTTGAAGATAATCATATCGTAATTTGCTTTCAACGAATTGATCAACGACTGTATCTTAGTCTCATTGAATAGGTCTGAAGGATTCTCTGGTGTCTCTCCTGTTGGCATCAAGAATAGATTCTCTGCTGAAATCTGGTGAATGAAGTTTTGCCAAGATGAAGCATCGTCTTTCTGTGATAGGAAATCGAACACACCAGACTTGTCTCCAGTAAGAGAGTTGATATAGCTGTCTTTGCAGTCGAAGTTGACCATTGCAACTTTCTTCTGCTTCAAAGCAAATGCTTTAGCCACGTTAGTAGCTGTATAGCTCTTGCCGCTTGCTGAATCCAAATCAGTGAACATCAAAGTTCTTGGTGCAGCTTCACCTTCTGCTCCAGGAGTCTCGAGAATTGTTCTCAGATCACGGAATGCTCTATTCGCTTTGTCCTGCTTATTGTTGTTGACAACGATCTTAGTCTCCTTGTAAGGCACTTCTCCAAGCACCTGGGCCTGAATCTCTCCAAGGTCATCCAATGAGTCAAATTTACCTTTTGAAGAAGTCAATATCCATACAATTCCAGCTGGGATCAAAAGTCCTAACAAAAATGCTACGACAATAATGTTTTTCTTGATAGGGCTAGTCGCCTCCATCTTACCATTAGGCTGTGCGATGATCTGGTTGTTGTAGGCACTGAAGGCCTGTCCCAACTCGTTCTCCTCACGTTTCTGAAGCAAGAATAGGTATAGTGACTCTTTTACCTTCTGCTGACGCTCAACTCCAAGCAAATACTTAGTCTCCATAGGAGTACTTGCGATCTTGGCCTTACTCTTAGCCTCTGTCTTTCTCAAGTTGACGATTTGGCTGTCGATGGCATCGATCTGGCTGTCGATGCTGACAAGGATAGCCTTTGCCATGTCTGTCAAGTTCTGGTCGTAGCTGACAACCATTGGGTTTCTGTCACTACTGTTTGCGGCGAGGTTGTTACGTTTCAAAAGAAGAGCGTTATAGTCCTCGATACTCTTTTCAATCACCGCGTTTGTGATGTTTGTTACCGCTGGCAAGAATTGCTTGTCGTGGTTGTTTGCGATGAAATCTCTGATATACTCAAGCATTGCAAGCTGTGCGTCAAGTTCTGACACCTTGTCTTGTGCCTGGCTGGCTTTTCCCAAGTGGATTTTGGCAACCTCCTCTACGTCTGGAGTTAGATTTCTACTCTTGTAGGCACTGATGTTCTCATCCACACTTCCTAGCTCTCTTTCGATCAATGAAAGACGGTCGCTGATGAACTGGCTTGTGCTTTGCGCAATCTGGTTCTTTCCCTCTAGTAGGTTGTCGTTGTATGCTTTGATCAAAGCCAACAAAACATCCTCAGCTCTTGTGGCGTTAGCATCGCTATAGCTCAAATTTAAGATTGTAGACTTCTTGTCGACTAGTGTTACTCCTAATTTAGATTTGCAGCTTTCGATACACTTCACCAATCCACGTCTTGACACAAGGATGTTGCTTGGGAATGTGATATCCGAAACGTCAGATCTGTAACCCTTGAAGTTTGGATTGTATGACACTAATATTCTAAGCTTTTTGTGCAATGTCTTAGATGTCTCAAGTGATCCAGACCAGCTTCCTTCAATTTTGTCATTGCCGAATTTTAGCTCTGTGATTGTGAATTTTGGTTTGTCAGCGTCGTCTGTTGATACCTTCTTAATAGGTTTCTCATCAGCGTCGGCATTTTCTTCCTTTTCTGATTTTGCATCGTTCTCAATATCCTTTCTCGCATAAGAGACGTATGATGCGGAATCCAATGCAATCTGGAATTCACACGACTCGTTGTCCTCAAGTCCAAGAACCTCCACTACGATCGGATTCTCGATGCCATATAGGGTTCTCTTACGTAAAAAGTCTACTTTCATATAATCCACGTCAAGGTGAAGGTCTTTTATCACCTGCTCTAACAATGACGGGCTCTGGATTCGTCCAAGCTCATTGTTGACGTTGGAATTACTAGAAAACATACCAAGGTCTGTGATCGCGTTCAAGTCTGAAGTCGCTGTTGTACGGTTTTTAGACTCTTCTTTGATCAACAACTGTGCGTCTCTTGTGTATTGCGGTTGCGCAGTGTACAGGTAGAATGCCGCAAAACAGCCACTTAGAAACAAAGATATGACAAACAATGGCCAATATCTTCGACATTGTGTTGCAAACTTCTTTAGTTTGTTAACTTTACTTTTAGATTTAGATGATGTTGACATCGTGTTTATATAGATTGTTATTATTCTTTATATATCGACTTCCTTTACTCAACAACCACTTTCCAACACTGAGAGTCAACCTTTACAAGGTATATTCCTATTGTTGGGATTGTTATGTTGAATATGTTTGAATCTGCTTTCTCGTTGGCAACAAGATTGCCTAAGATTGAATAAACACGCACGTCTTTGCCATTGGCATTCTGCACTTTGATATTTTTGCCTTCTGCAATAACGTATGTTCTGCCACTTACAGCCTTCTCGATTTCTACATCTGTGCTCGGACACTCGATGCTTCCGTTTGCTGATAGAGGAGTGGATGTTACAATCTCATTTCCTTCAAGATCGTTGCATTTTGCGAATAGCACAATTTCATCTGCTCCGTCAGTCTTTCTACCATACGACTCGTCTGGGTTGTGTGGTGTAGTTGTGATGTTGCTCAACTCAACCTCACTGTCGCGATAGTATTTGTGGACGGAGATTGTCTCAGGAACTGTCGCACTCAACTTAAATGCCAAGTGTAGTGGCCCAAGCTCTGGATGTTTGTCTGCCCACAACAATTTGTATCCGTGCGCAGGAATAATTGTTTGCTTGTTTCCTGTTGGAATGACAGTTTGTACGGCTTTAGTTACGTTCTCTACAGTCAATCCGGCAATGTCAATGTCTTTGTCGCTGCTGTTGTATACCTCGATCCAGTCTGAAGCCTCTCCGTTCTCATCCAATGTTGATTGGTTGGAAGCACAGATCTCGTTCAAATATAGACCTTCTGGAAGTGTGACGTCTGGGTCGTACTCAAAATACATGGTGATTTTAACCTCACTGGATTTTACAGTAGTTGTAAAATAATCCTCAATGTATTTTTTCCCATTCGCGTCTTTAATCATTTCGTTGTTCATCTCCCATCTTGACAATTTGTAGCCGTATGGTGCTTCTGGCTCAATCTTTATGCGAGAGTTGGCGTAACGTTTTGTGTCATATTTAATGCCATTCAACTCTCTCTTGTTGATTAGAAAGTTGAATTTAGGCTCCTCATTATTAGGGAAGACGGCTCTGATCTTAACGTTTGTCTGATTGTCTCCCAATTCGTACTCTTTCTTCAGCTGCTTTACGATAATTGGTTTTCTGTCTTTTGCAAACTGACGCATTGTTTCACAATCACTTTGGTAACTTGCAAACTCAGCGGGACAGTCCAAGAATCTGGTGTGGCTCATAGTGGCGCACATCTCATACTCTGACATCTTCCAAAGTGAATCCCAATTTGTTTCAATTCTCTCGTCGGTAAACTGATTCTCCAAACAGTCAAGATACTGGTCGAGGAATCTCCAACGTAGATCTTCATTTTTCAAGACGGCCTGCATGATGCACTGAGCTGTAGACGATGATGTCTTAAGATTTCTTGCTGTGAAATCGATCATGTTGGTGTCTACTGCAGTCGCACGTGGAGACAAACCGAAATCTGTGTCGAACAATATCCAACGGAATTTTCCACCGTCGCGCTTTCTCCAGATTTTTAGATTGTTAGTCACCCAGTCTGTGTTGCCGACGTATTGCTCTATAATCTGATAGTTCATGTATTCGTTAATGTCTATCATATTATCTAACTTGTCGTAAAAATCGGCGTCGTTGTAGCTCTTCTTTACATAGTTGAGCATTTTGTTAAGCGCGTCTGTAGTTCCAGCCTCAAGCTGATAAGATCCGCTCATTGTGAACATGTCGATCTCATCTTCGTCAAGTCCATAATTGTGGTAAAGGTAATCCTCATTTGTTCTCTCTGTAATGAAGAACATTCCATAAAACTCACCGTTTAGATAGAAAGCTACTGGTTGAGCTAACTGTCTGTCTATATCCATGCCCTCTGTTAGGCTTTGGATATACATGTCTCTCCAGCGAGGCTGTGTAAATTGATAACCATTTCCTCCGTTTCGCAACGCAAGACTCTTATATTTCTTATACGGACGACTTGGAAAGAAAGAAGTGTAGTTCATCTTGTTCTTTCCCGAACGCTTGTTTGCTTTGATTTTTAGACTTTTGCCGACATGCACTCTTGTACATCCTCCGTATACACCGATCTCAACTTCTTGATTGTCAACACACTCTCCGTTAAGGAAGTATTCGAAGTTGGCCGAACGCATCCAGTCCTGATTGTAGTTGGCTACTTTTTCGCAGCCTAATTTTCCGTTTTTTCCTACAACGTATATGCCAATCATTTCATCATTGATATCTTTGTAATTGGCTGTTATTGATACAACAGGAAGAGGATCTGCATTATTTACACAATTGTTATGCCACTCGTCAGGAAGTATGTAGCTTCCTGTCATAATCTCACTATAGAGCATTCCGTCTTTGTACGCTCTTGCTCGCAAGCTTGTTGGCTTGTTGATTTTGATGGCTCCACTATATACAGAACTTTTTTCTGTAGGTATGTCGCCATTTGTTGTATAATAAATCTTAGCACCACTAGTCTGACACTCCAACTCTACGCTTACTTCCTCCTGATACAATCCTGGTTTGCCAGTCTTGACTGTAGGAGCCGCTACACGATTTGTGATAGGAGTCACGAGTTTGTTGTTCTCTGCTCCTGGAGTCGGAATCATATAACCGTCAGCACAATAGGAAATGTGTGGGTATTGTTGATTGTATTCAAGTTGTATCTTCTTGCCATCTTTCTCAAATGTGATGGACGACCCTTCATCTGTAGAAAGCTTTCCTCCAACACTACCTGCATAGTTTGATTTCATCTTCGACGCAGTTGTGCTGCTAATCTCTTTGTCTGCAAAGAACAAAAGTGAGTATCCCTTAGGTAGGTTGTGAGACGAATCCAAAGTGACTGTCCAATCTTCTTTTCCTTCCTTTACACTAGTTACTTTCCATCCTTTAAGATTGAAGCTGCTACCGTCATTATAAAACTCAACATAACCATCATAATTGTAGGTTTCGCTAAGGACTGTAGCGACGTTATTAGTCATAATCTCAGAAATGCGCACTTCTGAGTTCGCATTAGTTATACATGAAGCACATGTTACTCCTAGTAAAGT
>DCIP01000054.1 GCA_002317115.1 Candidatus Scybalocola fimicaballi | reverse complement strand
ATCTCGATGTCACGGTTGTAGTTGACTGTTGTCTTGCCGTATGCCTCAAGATGCCATGGATCGATCATGTTGACGTCGGCCAAATCAGCAGTTGCTGCCTCGTATGCGACGTTGACTGGGTGAGACAATGGAATATTCCAGATTGGGAATGTCTCAAACTTAGCGTATCCTGCCTTTACTCCACGCTTGTTTTCATGGTAAAGCTGAGAAAGACATGTCGCCATCTTACCTGAACCTGGACCAGGAGCTGTAACGACAACCAAACGACGATCCGTCTTCACATATTCGCATTTGCCGAAACCTTCTTCACTTGCGATATGCTGGACATCTGCTGGATAGCCCTCAATAGGGTAGTGGCGGTACACCTTCAAACCAAGTTTCTCCAATTTCTCCTGATAAGCGATCTGGTTTGGATGACCGCTGAAACGAGTCAAAACAACGCTGGATACATAAAGTCCGTAAGCACGGAATGCATCTACCAAACGAAGCAAATCCTGATCGTATGTGATACCCAAGTCGCCACGCACCTTATTGCGCTCGATATCCTGTGCATTGATGACAATGATGATTTCAGCTTCGTCTTTCATAGAACAAAGCATACGAATCTTTGAATCTGGCTGGAACCCAGGAAGTACGCGCGACGCGTGAAAATCGTCGAACAACTTTCCTCCAAACTCAAGATATAGTTTATCTCCAAATTGGCTTATTCTCTCTTTGATGCGTTCACTCTGCATCTTGATGTATTTTTCACCATCAAATCCGTTGCAGTTACTCATGTTCGTATTTTGTTCTAATTAATCTTTTTTTCTAAATATTCGAATTTTGCCGATTTTCCCTACAAATTGGTAGGTAAATTTGTTTTATGCCGACAAAATGAAAAACAATGATGTGCAAAGATAAACAAAAAATAGGATTTTGTGATACAAACCACTAAAATCTTTGACTCAAGTAAGCCCACATCATTTTATATCAGAAACTATAAAACACAATTTTTCCTTAAGGTCAGGCAAATCATTCTTCACTATGTTTAAGATTTCTTCAGGATCTATAGCGGCATATTCATGAGAAATTATATTTCTCAAAGCAAAGATATTCGTCCACGGCACCTCTGGATATCTTGTTTTTAGCCAGTTTTCTTCGAGATTATCTATTTTTTTAATGTTTCTCCAATGACTTGAAGACACATACATGTAGAGTTAAACAATATCATTCCTGATTGCGATTCCAAATATTCGTTTACGTTATTGGTTTCACTATTTGTCTCAATCGCAAAAGAAATTTTCTCTATTGCGAAAAATAACATTGATTTAATCCTTTCGTTATTCAACATAGACTATTTCTTTATTGATTTCATCAGAAAAATATGGTGTCATGATTGATTTTAGGGAAATCACGTCAACCGAACGATTGTAAATTTTTTCTAATTCTTCTTTGATCTGCATTCTGATGAAGAAATTTGAATTTTTAAGTTCTATTCCAACATCTATGTCGCTATCCTCCCTGTTTTCGTTTCTGACACAGCTTCCGAATAGACCCATTTTTACTAGGCCATATTTGTCTTTGTTTGTTTTAAAATAAAGACCTAATATGTTCAATATCGACTCTCGTGTTTCCATATGGAAATGATTGATAAGCTAATTATCGCAAATATAGTAAACCATTCTCAAAAATCAGCAATCGTAGTTGCTTTCTTTTGCTATAATCTTAGATAGCAATATCAACGAGACAAGGTTTGGCAACGCCATCAACGCATTCATACAGTCGGCAAAATCCCATACCACTTGCAGGCTGACTACCGAGCCGATGAAGATGGCTATCACCCAAATCACACGGTATGCACTGATGAAATATTTTAGTCTGCTTCTCTTTTGCCATTTCCCGCTGAATAGATACTCTATGGCTCTTTCCGCATAGTAGCTCCATCCAAGAATTGTGGAGAATGTGAATGTCACCAATCCGAAACTTAGGATAAGTGGTCCAGCGACGGGGATGCATTCAAAAGCTCGTTTAGTCAAAATCGCTCCCTGGCCAGCTGTGATTTCAGGATTTGCGATTTGTGTGCTGACAAGGACCAATCCGGTCATTGCACAGATGACGACGGTGTCCCAGAATGTTCCGCTACTTGATATCAATCCTTGCTTTACAGGCGAACTGCTCTTTGCTGCAGCCGCTACAATAGGTGCTGATCCCATACCACTCTCGTTGCTGAACAATCCACGGGCGATACCATAACGCGCCGCGATCATTATTCCACTTCCTGCCGCACCTCCCATTGCTGCTTTGCCGTCGAATGCAGATGCAAGAATCAATGAAACAGTTTGGCCTAAATACTCGTGATTGCAGATTAAAATGTAAATGCATCCGCAGACGTATAGAAGCGCCATAACCGGTACAAGTAGTGAGCAGACGTTGGAAATTCCCTTTACTCCGAATATCAAAACTGCCGCTACAAGTATGGCGAGCACAAGTCCGCTGATCCATGTGTCGACGGCATAATTCTCATACAATAGTGTGCTGATAGCGTTTGCCTGGACTGTATTGCCGATTCCAAATGCGGCAAGAGCAGTGAAGATACAGAACAGAATAGCAAGTTTCTTCATGCCAAGTCCGCGACTCAAAGCAAACATCGGTCCGCCGATCATCTTCTGCTGCGATGTCTTCACTCGATATTTCACGGCTAACATTCCCTCCGCATATTTTGTCGCTATGCCTAAAACTCCTGTGATCCAGCACCAAAATACAGCTCCCGGACCACCCAAGGCTACAGCTGTGCCCACTCCCACGATATTTCCTGTGCCGATTGTCGCTGCCAAACTCGTCGCAAGGGCACCGAATGCAGAAACGTCGCCATGACTACCTTCTTCTTTCTGAAGACTTAAACGAATTGCTTTAAAAATATGACGCTGAGGAAATTTCAGACGAATAGTCAAAAATATGTGGGTGAAAAGTAGGCAGATTATCATCGGCCCATTCCAAAGAAATGAACTTAAATCTGATATAAAAGTGGCAATATTATACATACTTATGTGATTTTGCTTGCAAATGTAAAGAAAAATATACGTTTGGGCAAACAAAAATTAAGTATAGAAGTGCTGCCGAGTATGTTATTGATAAGTTTGGCTAAGGTTATCGTTATCGTCAACGTTAACGTTATCTCTTCGATTTCGACTTGTTTACTAACACGACTCCGACAACTACCGCAGCGCAAGAGATGACTTTCATCGGACTCAAAGTGTCCATTCCAAGGTATATGCCTAGGGACGTCGCAACGATAGGCTGCATATATGAGTAGAGACTTACCAGCGTCGGACGAAGCTCCTTTTGCCCTATTGGAATGAGAAAATATGCGATGAAAGTGGCAAAAAACACCAAATATCCGAGCTCCAAGAAAACAGTTGTCGGCACATTTGCGTAGTCGACCGCCATAAGGTCGGGAGCGGAGAATGGGGCTGACATTGCGAATGAAAACAGAAATATCCATTTCATGAAGGTGACGACGGAATATTTCTGTATTACAGGACGGAAGATTCCAAGGTATGACGCGAACAAAAGACCATTTAAGAAGATAAGGATAATGCCGAATGGAGTAGTTGTCCTTGTTGTCCCTGCGGTGGCGATGCTACTATTATATATTAACAGGATGACACCAGCCAAACTTATCGCCACTCCGATAGCTTTCTTTGGAGTGATAGGCTCTTTCAATGCCACTGCCGCCACAAGCATTGTGAAGACGGGGGTGAAAGTGGCTATTATAGAGCAGTCGAGTGGAGTGGAGTAGTTGATCCCGACGAGAAAAGTGAGTTGGGTGCCGTAGTAGCCAAGCAGACTGGCCAGGAAAATTTTGACAAGGTCTCTCTTATCCACCGTCTCCTTAGCTGAAAATATAGAAAGGATCCAGAAAAGAAGTCCTGCGCCTATGGAACGCAAGGTGAAAAGTGAAAGAGGCGTAAAGATATGAGAGTTGGTCAAATCCTTCGTCAACACAATATTAAAGCCAAAAATGAGATAAGCACCACATGCCGCAAGGTGGCCAGCAATCAGTCTTTTTTTATTACCGTCTTCCATTGAAAACCAAATTTTCTAATAATTTGCAAAATTACTAATTTTCCTGCATTTTGCTAAAAAGATAGAAAAAAGCGGTTAATATTTGTTAAAACGGCGTACACATACTATATTTGCTCTAATTTGTGAATTTAAAAGTCTAATATTTTGAAAAACTTAGTGATAAGGGCATTGACGGGAGCCGCATTACTTCTTGTGATGATCTCAGCAATTTTGATGCCGCCATACATATTCGGAGTTGTATTCTTTGCATTGACAATTCTTTGTTTATATGAATTTTACGGCTTGTGTTATAAAGTGGATCAGGCAAAACCGATTTCACGATGGGCAATGGTAGGAGGAGGAATGTTGTTCCTATCTGTGTTTTTTGCTGAGCTGTTTAAATGCCCATGGATTGTGCCAGTGTTGTACGTCCCATTTTTCACAGGAACATTTGTCGTTGAGTTGTTCAGACACAACGGAAATCCGATTTTGAATGTGGCTATGTCGTTGTTAGGACATATTTATGTTGCTCTTCCATTCTCATGCCTATGCATGATTGAAAGTATGGGTGCGAGTGGAGACGCGGGACTAGATAATGTCAATTGGCAGGGTGGTCTTTTGGTATTGGCATTCTTTATAGCCATCTGGGTATCTGACACAGGAGCGTATTTGGTAGGACGTGCAATAGGAAAGCATAAACTATATGAAAGAGTATCTCCAAAGAAATCATGGGAAGGATTTTGGGGAGGATTCGTTTTGGCAACAACAATAGGATTCCTTTTCGGTAGATATTTCCCTAATTTGCCAAAAATCAACGACCATCAGTTGTATGATTGGCAGTGGGCTATTTTCTTTGCTCTAATATCTGTGCTTGGTACATTGGGAGATTTGGTGGAGAGCCTCTTCAAAAGATATTTCAAGGTGAAAGATTCGAGCAATATGTTGCCAGGGCATGGAGGATTTCTTGATAGATTCGACAGTGCGATAATCTCTGCACCGTTTGCTTATGCGATTTTGCTGCTTTTTTTCACTAAATAATAGTTGAATTTAAGTGGAATTGTATATTTTTGCATAGATAATCTTTAATTAAGGCTATTATTGTTGTATTTTTAGCATGTGCTTAACTTAATTTTAATAACTTTTTGACGTGAAAAAAACATTAAAACTTTTGGTTTTGGCCATTTGTGCTGTATTGCTTTCTTCTTGTAAGACACAGGAAAAGATCTTGTACTTCCAGGACGTTCAATTGAATAAAAACGAACCAGTTGTAGGTTCTCGTGATATACGTTTGCAGCCTAAGGATCAGATTTCAATCATTGTAAACAGTAAGGATCCTCAGCTTGCCGCACTATTCAACCTTGCTACATCGAGTAATCAGGTGGGTTCGGCAGGAGGCTTGACAACAGGTCAGGCAAAGGTATCAGGTTATACTTTGGATGATAAAGGAGAAATCGATTTCCCAGTGTTCGGAAAATTGAAGATTGGAGGTATGACAAAGGCTGAGGTCGCAGAGCATGTAAAGACATCTTTGATTGAGGCTAACTTGATTAACGACCCAGTTGTAACTGTAGAGTTTATGAACCTATATGTGACAGTATTGGGAGAGGTAAACTCGCCAGGAAAGTATATGATTTCAAAAGACCAGATCACATTGCTTGAGGCATTGAGTATGGCGGGTGATTTGTCTATCTATGGAATCAGAGAGGGTATCTATGTGATCAGAGAAGAAAACGGACAGCGTATAACATATAAGACAGATATCCGTTCTAAGAATTTGTTCGCATCCCCTGCTTATTTCTTGAAGCAGAATGATGTGATTTATGTTGAGCCAAATAAGACTAAGACTAAGAACTCACGAATCGGTAATGCGACAAGCATCGTGTTCAGCGTAATCGGTGTGTTCTTCTCTGCAGTCAATATCGTCATGACTGTTGTCAAAAAGTAAGTGACGATAGACGTTTTGCCAACATAGTCTTTTCAAATAATCATATAGCCAACAACATAACGCGATAAGCGTTTGTGTGATGCTAAGAAATTAGTATAGAATGTCACAGCAACCACAAAAGAAAAACATACAAAATCAGGAGGAGGAGGGAATCAACATTTCCGACCTCCTTCAGTTGTGTCTAACCAAATGGAAATGGTTTGTATTATCTGTCATACTTTGTTTGATAGCTGCATTTCTATATTTGATGAAGACGTCGCCTATATATACTCGTACAGCAACATTGCTTATTGAAGACGACAATAAAGGTAAGTCTGCGATAAGTATGACTAATGAGTTTCAGGACTTGGGTTTGTTTTCAAATACTACCAATATAAACAATGAGTTGCTTACTTTGAAGTCTCCTTCATTGATGACTCAGGTGGTTAATGATTTGGATTTGACTAACAAATATGTTGTCAAGAACGGTTTGAGAAGCACCAATCTATACAAAAATTCTCCTTTGAAAGTTGAGTTGCTTGACTTGGATAATGTTTCCGACAATATCTCGTTCAAGATTAACGCTGATTTCGACAAAAAAACTGTTACTCTAAGTGAATTCAAATTGAATCAGGATGAGTTCGAAATGATAAAAACCGATTCTATTGGAGATACCATTTCTACAAATGTAGGTAGAGTGGTTGTCATTCCGACAGATTTCTTTTGTGAAAATGTTGAGATCAATTATAGCCATAATAAACTAAAATCAGTCACTGATGCTTATTGCAAAAATTTGACTGTAAGCTTGGCAGACAAGAATTCATCAGTTTTGAATTTGTCTATCAACGATCCGTCGCCAGCAAGAGCTGAGGATATTTTGAATTCATTGATTCGCAATTATAATGAGAACTGGATTCAGGATCGTAACAAGTTGGCAACAAAGACTTCTGAGTTTATCACAGAGCGTCTGGAGATGATACTTCAGGATTTGACTGGAATTGATAAAAACATTGCTAATTTCAAGGGAGAGAACTTGTTGCCAGATATCAAGGCGGTGTCTCAAATTTATTTGGAGCAGAATTCCGACAATGTTAAGCAGTTGCTATCTCTTAACGGTCAGTTGATGACTCTCAATTACATCAATGAGATGCTTCAGAGCAAAACTTTTGAGGAACCACTTCCTTCTTCATCAGCATTGTCGAATGGAAGCATCCAGCAGCAGGTAAACAAGTACAATGAAAAATTACTTGAAAGAAACCGTTTGATTGCTAACAGTAGTGGCAACAATCCTTTGGTGACTGATATGACTGAGACTTTGAAGGAGATGCAGAAGGTGATTCTTCAGAGTGTAAAGAGCGAGATAACAGCTCTTAATATGCAAATTGACCAGATTAAGACACAGGAGTCGCACACAATTAGCAAGTTGGCCAGAAATCCTAACCAGGCTAAGTATTTGTTGTCTGAGGAAAGACAGCAGAAAGTCATGGAAGGTCTTTACCTGTTCCTTCTACAGAAAAGAGAGGAAAATGAGTTGTCGAAGGCTTACAACGCTTATAAATCTAAGACTATTACAGAACCACGTGGTGCTGATACTCCAATATCACCAAAGAACCCAATCATTCTATTGGCAGCTTTTGTTATAGGTTTGGCTATTCCTGCTTCTATATTGTATGTCATGGAAAGCATGAATACAAAGGTCCGCAATAGAAAAGATTTGGAAGGAATGAATGTTCCGTTTGCTGGAGAAATCCCTGATGATACATCAGTAAGTGACAATAAGATCGCAGTAGAGAGAGACAATAGAAACCTTATTAACGAGTCATTCCGTGTGCTTCGTACTAACGTTGATTTCATTCTTGGAAATGAAAATAAAAAGGTGATTATGATCACTTCCATGAACCAAGGAAGTGGAAAGAGTTTCATCTCTGCCAACTTGTCCTCATGTTCTGCTCTACGAGACAAAAAAGTGATTGTTTTGGATATGGACTTGCGACGTGCCACTTTATCTAAAATCGCCGACTCTCCAAAACGTGGTTTGTCGGATTATTTCAATGGAAAGATAAAGAGTTGGAAGGACGTAGTGGTGAAATCCGAGAAAAATGATAATCTTGATGTTTTGCCAGTTGGTACAATTCCTCCAAATCCAACAGAACTTTTGCTTAACAAGACATATCTCAGTGATATGATTTCAGAATTGCGCAGTCAGTACGACTACATCTTTATTGATTGCCCGCCTGTGGATGTCGTGGCAGATGCAGGAATCGTATCTAAATATGCCGATATGACACTGTTCGTGTTGAGAGCTGGTTTGATGGAAAAAACATATCTTCATATAGTCGAGGAATTTTACGAAGACAAGAAATATCCGATGATGAGTATCGTGCTTAACGGCACTGATTCAAGCAACTATAAGTATGGTTATGGATACGGATATGGATATGGCTACGGTGACAAGAAAAATATGAAGTAGAATGGGCTTGCTTGACATATTCAGTAGTAAAATAACAATAAACCGTTCAGAGATTCTGAACGGTTTTTGTGATAATCATATACATCTACTTCCTGGTGTGGACGATGGTATACAGTCTTTAGATGATTCTCTACAACTGCTTCAGATAATGGAGGCTGCTGGTGTCAAGACCGTTTGGTGTACTCCCCATATAATGGAGGATATCCCTAATAAGACTGATTTCTTGAAGATGCATTTTGAGACATTAAAGTCGAAGTACGAGGGAAATATTGAGCTTCATCTTGCCGCTGAGTATATGCTCGACAATTTGTTTCAAGAAAGATTGGATAAAGATGATTTGCTTGTCCATGAAAATAACCATCTCCTTGTCGAGTCTTCAGCTATCTCCGCACCATACAATTTCAAAGGAACACTAAAGGAGATAATGAGCAAGGGACACTACGTCTTGCTTGCGCATCCAGAAAGATATTTCTTTCTGGAAATGAATGATTATGAGGAACTAAAGTCTATGAATATCAGATTCCAACTTAATCTAACATCTCTCGTAGGCTTGTATGGCCCGGAGGTAAAGATTAAAGCTGAAAAACTGCTAAATTCCGGCTTTTATGATGCGGTCGGTACAGACACTCATAAGATTAAAAGATGGCAGCAGATGGAAGAGCAGAAAATCAGCATTAAGATAATTAAACAGGTAAGAGAAATATCTGGATTGTAAAATTTGTTCAAAAAGTAGGCAAATTAGTTTTTTTTAACTATTTTTGCGTGCCGTTAAAATAAGAGGCGAAAAGAAAAACACGATGACTATACATAAAGAAGGAAAAGGAATGCTATTAACGCTGTTTGTTATGTTGGCGTTAGTTATTATGGCATCATTCGTATATTTTGGAACGAATGCTGCTTCAATTGCCATTTCTGTACTTTGTGTGGTCATTTTCTTGTTCTTCTTGAATTTCTTCCGTAATCCAAAGCGTGAGTTTATCGGTTTTGAAGACGGAATGATTATCGCTCCAGCCGACGGTACTGTCGTTATTGCGGAACCAGCAGAGGAGCCTTTCTATTTCAAAGATAAGAGAATTCAGGTGTCAATTTTCATGTCGGTTTTGAACGTACATGCTAACTGGTATCCAACACGAGGAAAGGTTGTCTACTACACACACAATGATGGTAGATTTATGGCAGCAAACCTTCCGAAATCAAGCACAGAAAACGAACGATCTACAATAGTTATCGAACTTGGGAGCAAGACTCAAATCTTGTTGCGTCAGGTTGCGGGAGCGCTAGCTCGCCGTATTGTCACTTATTCAAGAGAAGGTGATACTTGTGATGAGAACACTCAGCTTGGATTTATTAAATTCGGTTCACGTGTGGATCTTTACTTGCCTATGGACAGCGAAATCTTGGTTAAGGTTGGAGATAAGACAACTGGTAACCAGACTGTCATTGCAAGAGTAAAATAATTAAGACGATGAATAAAATAATCAAAAGCGTACCTAATACATTGACATGTATCAGCTTATTCTTTGGCTGTTTGTCTGTGTTGTGTTCGATGAATGGTAACTTCCAATATGCTTTTTGGTGCATTTTGATTGGATCAATTTTTGATTTTAGCGACGGATTTGCTGCAAGAGCTTTGCATGCGTCGTCGGCAATCGGAAAAGAATTGGATTCATTGGCGGATCAGGTAAGTTTCGGCGTCGCTCCAGGATTCGCAATGTTCTTCTGGATGAAAGGGAACGCTTCATGCTGCGAATACTTGCCTTATATAGCATTCCTTACAACCGCTTTTTCTGCATTAAGATTAGCAAAATTCAATATCGACGAGAGACAAACAACAAGCTTCATCGGTTTGGCTACACCAGCTAACGCGATATTCCTATCGTCTCTTGCGGCTACAGCAGACGCACTTTTGAAAGAAGGCGTTTCTAATTGGTTTACTGATATTTGTTGTAATCCAATTGTGATGGCAGTGACCGTCGTCGCAACCTCTTTGCTTTTGGTATCTGAATTTCCTATGTTTTCTTTGAAGATCAAGCATTTTGGATGGAAAGGAAACGAGTTGAAATTTATTTTGATAGCGTTTATTCTTGTGGCATTAGTAACGTCTTGTCTATTCGGACTAATATATGCCGCCGCATTCTCAACAATTCTATTCTACATCGCTATGTGCTGTGTGGATTACTTCATGAAAAAATAAATTTTATATAAGGGAAGGGCAACCTTCCCTCTTTTGTCAACGTTAACGTTATCGTCAACGTATTTTCACGACAGACACAAAAAAAATTGATTGTATAACATAAAATCGGCTGAAAATTGCTATTTTTGTGGCCTAATCGAAAATTTAATTCAATTAAAATAAGTCATGATTAAAACAAATTGCGCAAAACTTAACACTTGGGTTAAGATGTGGGCTGACATCATGCAGCCAGAGAAAGTTGTGCTTTGTGATGGATCTGATGCAGAGTACACTCGCCTAATGGATGAGTGCGTTGCTGAGGGTTTGGCAAAGAAGTTGGATGACAAGAAGCGTCCAAACAGCTACTACTTCCAGTCTGATCCTTCAGATGTTGCTCGTGTAGAGGGTCGTACATTCATCTGCTCACGCAAGCAGGAGGATGCTGGTCCTACAAACAACTGGATGGATCCAAAGGAGATGAAGAGAATCCTTATCGGTAAGTATACAGGTTGTATGAAGGGTCGTACAATGTACGTTATCCCATTCTCAATGGGTCCTCTAGGTGGTCCTATCTCTCAGCTTGGTGTTGAGATCACAGATTCAGCTTACGTAGTTGGTTCAATGAAGATCATGACTCGTATGGGTGCTGGTGCTCTTAAGCTAATCGAGGAGAAGAACGACTTCATCCCTTGTATCCACTCTGTAGGTAAGCCATTGCCAGAGGGTCTTAAGGACGCTAAGTGGGCTTGCGCTCCAATCGATGACAAGTACATCGTTCAGTTCCCTGAGGAGCACGAGATTTGGACATACGGTTCTGGTTACGGTGGTAACGCTCTTCTTGGTAAGAAGTGTTTCGCACTTCGTATCGCATCTAAGATGGCTCAGGAAGAGGGTTGGTTGGCAGAGCACATGCTTATCCTTAAGCTTACTAAGGAGGCTACAAAGGAGACTAAGTGTGTATGTGCTGCATTCCCATCAGCATGTGGTAAGACAAACTTGGCTATGC
>DCIP01000107.1 GCA_002317115.1 Candidatus Scybalocola fimicaballi | reverse complement strand
CTGCCACCGGACCACAAAGTTTGATATCAGGGAATTTTTCCTTTGCTGCCAACGCTGCTTTTACGTACTGCTGCACATAAAACTCAGGATCAAAATCTGGCTGAACATCTTTGTGTGTCCAACTCCACATCTCTGGCTCGTTATCCATGTTCCAGTAGATAAACTGGCTCATGTCGCGCTTCAACTCGTCTTTCCAATAAGTAAGGATGTCTGTGGTCTGGTCTGTTGTGCACTCTTCAAGATAAAGAGATGTGTCTCCTGCTTTGTATTCCTTTGCTGCAAGATCAATCACTTCTCCGCCACCACACAATGGCCATGAACACCATTCTCCCCATTGGCTCTGGTTGAACTCCCAGTCGTTGAAGTTGTAGGCTTTGGATGCTGCGACGTAGCCGCAAAGCTGGAAGGAATACATTGCTTGGATTCCAGGAAACGATTCGTTCATCACCTTCGACGACATATCCCAGTCGCAATCATAGATGTTGCTGTACCAGTCGGGATGACAAGTAAGTTTCTTCTGGTAGTTGAATTTTGTCGCGTTGTTTCCGTTGTTGAGGCGGACGAATTTGATACCGCTCTCTTTCAACTGAGTCTCAAAAGCTGGATCAAGTGTTTTGCCTGGCTGAAATGGAATGTCGGAAGTGTTGCGTCCGAATAGGTACGGACTGTACTTCTTGGCTCCACTCTTAGTGTCGACGGAAATCTTCACGTCTGCTGCGTTGACAAGTGTTGACGATGCTGCCACCATTGTCAAAAATAGTAAGTGCTGTTTCATGGTAATATATGATTGAGTATAACTCTTTTGTCTGGCTACAAATGTAGCAATTTATTCAAATCTAATCGCTTCTGCTGGCGAAATATTTTTGATGATATAGGTTGGGGCGATCAGAATCAATGTGCTTATTGCTGCGATTCCGATATTCAATAGGATTATTGTCGACGCTACAAACTCCACAGGAATATGGTCGACGTAGTATGTCTCGGGGTCAAGTGGAATGATGTGGTATTGCATCTGTAGCCAACATAGCGCGATGCTGACGATGTTTCCAATCAGCATACCTTTGCCTACAAGGAACAGCGATTGGTAAAGGAAGATTTTTCTGATACTCCAACTGTTTTCTCCCAATGCAAAAAGCACACCGATCATGTTTGTCCGCTCAAGAATCAAAATCAATAGGCTCGACGCGATTGTAAAGCCTGCCACGCAGATCATCAGTATCAGGATGATTGCCACGTTGATGTCGAGCATTTCAAGCCAAGCGAAGATTTGTGGCGACAATTCTTTGACGCTCTTCAAAATGTATGGGTTGCCATCCTCGTCAAAACGGTTTCCGATTGTGCGGAAGATTTTCTCGTAATGCTCGTCAAGTGTATTGAAATCAGCAATTTGTATTTCGACGTGGGTTACTTTATCCTCACTCCATGAGTTTAGACGCTGCAAGTGACGCAAGTCTGCCACTATCACTTTGTCATCGAAATCGGTGAATCCTGTATTGTACAATCCTGTGATTGTGAATGGGCGGACACGAATCTGGCCACCAAGCACAAAGTAGACGCGCATCTTGTCGCCAACAGAAAGATTCATTTTCTTGGCAAGACGCGATGATATCACCGTCTCCTTGCTAATACTATCCTTGCTGATATTTGCAATCCTTCCGTCGACGATGCTGTTTTCAAAGAATTTCCAGTTGTAGTCGCTATCCACACCTTTGAAGACGATGCCTTGTACCTCGTCGTCGGTCTTGAGGATCGCTCCGTAGTTGCATACTCGTTGGGCATGCTGCACTCCGTCGATTCTGTTAATCTTAGAAAGCAGAAGCGAGTCAACACTGATTGGTCTGCAATCAATGCTGCCTCGCTCCGATAATCCACAAATCTGGTAATGTGAAGAAAAACCGATTAGTTTTTCTCTGATCTCATTTTTGAAACCTGTGATGACACACATTGCTATGATCATCACGGCTGTGCCTATAGCCGTACCCAGCACCGCAATCTTGACAGCGGTTTTTGACACTCGTTTCTTGCCTTTCTGCTCATAGTGAAGACGCTTGGCAATAAACAGTTCAAAATTCATACTGGCAACGTCTATCTAAGTCAGTATCAAATAGTGCGTCCTGGATAAACCTCCAACGCCTTCTTCAATACGAACAATGCTTTAGTCAAGTCTTCTTTCTGAAGCACGTAAGCCACACGAACCTCATCTCTGCCTAATTTTGGAGATGTGTAGAAACCGCTGGCTGGAGCCATCATCACTGTCTGGCCCTCGTACTCAAACTCCTCAAGCAACCAAGCACAGAACTTGTCCGCGTCGTCGATTGGAAGACGTGCCACTGTGTAGAATGCTCCCATTGGAATAGGGGAATAGACACCAGGAATACGGTTCAAACCGTCGATCAAGAACTTGCGTCGCTCCACATATTCATTATACATCTCAAGCATATACTCCTCAGATGTGTCGAAAGAAGCCTCTGCAACGATCTGACCGATCAAAGGTGGAGAAAGACGTGCCTGACAGAA
>DCIP01000171.1:20926-21896 GCA_002317115.1 Candidatus Scybalocola fimicaballi | reverse complement strand
AGAAAACGGTGGTTGCTCCCTGTTTTACATTGACAATCGAATCTGTTGTCTCTTTCCCGTCTTTCAATATTCTGGTGATGCGGTTTTGCTCAACGACGTCGACAACTTCCTCGCAGTCTTTATAAAAAGGAGGAGTAGTTTTGTTATTTTCAGTTTTTAATGGACTGTTTGGATCTAACTTTTCGTATTTTTCCAATGTCTTGTCTCCACAAGCCTCAATATGGTATTTCCCTGGTTTGTGGAGTTTTATGTTGAATGGAGACCAGACATGTTTGAATATTTTGAGATCGTCAATATATGTGCCTTTCTTTATTTTGTTCTCCTTGTCCTCTTCAAGTTCCTTGGTCGTAAAGAAAACCCAATTATTGAAATTTGGATAAGTAATTTCATCTTTCTGCTTAGTCTGTTTATAAGCGTGAAGAGTGATTTGTTCGTCGATTCTGACTGTATTTTTAGAGACTGACACACTTTTAACACTTGCTGTTTTCTGTTCGATTTTGTCTTCCCCTAAATCTGGGAATGTCACGACCAAAGCCAAAGGAAAGTTGCTAAGTGTCTGAACTTTCGTCTTTTCCAAATCGGCAACTGAAACATTTTTGATTTGTCCAGGAAAGACGCAAGATATCTCACCTGCAAAAATAGGGCACATCATGGTGCTGCTTTCAGTCAGAGCATTCTGGTTGCCATGTGTGATGGTGTTTTGTTTATTCCATTGTCCATTTGCATACAAGCAAACAGGACTTTGCGGATTTTTGTTCTGGGCACAGGTCGCAAATGGAGATGTAGCTATTTTGAAGTTGATATCTTTATCAACCGCCATAGCCTTACCTTGTGCCATAACTTTCTGATTGTTTGCGACTAAAATCTGGCTTGGCGCACTTCCATATTGACATTTGAAGATTGCACCGTCGACAACGTATTGGTCTCCTGCTTTTGCTTGAGACGTCTTATTTTTAGTCGATTTAGAATT
>DCIP01000171.1:0-20853 GCA_002317115.1 Candidatus Scybalocola fimicaballi | reverse complement strand
TTTTTTGACTGTAAAATTATAACTTGTTAAAAATCATTCGATTGTTGACCAAACAAAAACTATGTCGTTCACTAATCTATAATTACGAGTGCAAATATAATGTTTTGTTGGATAAGTACAAAGCTATAAATGAAAAATAAAGACGCGATAGGTTTTAATCCATCGCGTCTATTTTCGTTTTCGTCTTCGTTTTCGTTTTCGTTAACGTTATTTTGTTGCCTTCAATACAACCTCTGCGTTTTCGTCGCTGAATGTAAGCTCACCGTTCAAAAGAAGGAATGAGCGAGTGTTGTTAAGAGCATCGATAAGAGCCATCTCAAGAGTGTCTTTGTCTGGACACATCATCTTTGTAGCTCCCATATTGTCAAATGCCAACGAATTAGCCGCACGACCGTTTCTGTTGATCTGACCGAAGATAGAGTTGCAACCTACTGTAGCATTCATTCTGTTCTCATTTACGTCGATTAGAACGTATGCTGATGTGTCACCTTCAGCCACTGCCAAATCTTTCACTGATTTGATCATCCACTTGCCGTCAAGTGCCTCGAATGGTACTGGACGTGCGTCAACACCAGGAGTCTCATCAGAGACAGTTACAGCTGAATCTGCTGCTACGACCTCATTGTTCTCGTTGTTCTGAGGTGCATTGCCACATGATGCCATTGCTCCCATAAGCATAAGGAAAAAAAGATTTTTTTTCATTTTATAAATAGTTTGAAACAACTTTTCTCTAAGCTATAAACTAATTTCTCTAAGCTTTCAAAATATACTCCCTTACGGCCTCCATCTGCCATTTAGGAGTCGACGTCGCACCGCATATTCCGATTTTCTCTTTGCCTTTGATGTCCGACAAATCTATATCCTCAACACCTGAAATGAGTAGGGTAGTGGGGTTTGTCTTCTTACATTGTTCGTAGAGAACTTTGCCATTTGAGCTCTTCTTTCCGCATACAAAGTAGATCAAATCGTATTTCGATACAAAGTTAATGATCTTTGGAATACGATTGGCCACCTGTCGGCAGATAGTGTCAAAATATTCAAAGTTTATGCCGTTTTGCTTCTTATTTTGTATCTCTGCTATGATTTCGTTGAAACCGTCGATGCTTTTGGTTGTCTGCGAAAATAGACAGATATTCTTAGAGAAGTCGATCTTGCTGATATCGTTCAAGTTCTCCACCACGATGGCTGTTCCGTTAGTCTGGCCAACAAGTCCATTTACCTCAGCATGGCCCACTTTACCGTAGATCACAATCTGTGTGTTCTGCTTGTCGTGTTTCTCGTATGCTTTCTTGATTTTGCGTTGCAATGCGAGCACCACGGGGCAAGTGGCGTCGATGATCGAAATATTGTTCTTCTTTGCCAGATTGTAGGTCGACGGTGGTTCTCCATGAGCTCGTAGAAGCACACGGGTATCGTTCAGTTCCTGCAACTCATCAATGTCGATTGTCTTCAAACCTCGTTCGGTAAGTCTCTCGACCTCACGTGAGTTGTGGACGATATCGCCTAAGCAGTAAAGAGAGTTGTTCTGCTCCAACTCATCCTCCGCTTTTTTGATTGCCGACACCACTCCTGGGCAAAAACCGGAATTCTCGTCGATATCAATAATCATCGCTTTTCGTTTTGGTTTTCGTTTTGGTTTTCGTCTTCGTTATCGTCTTCGTTATCGTCTTCGTTATCGTTTATTTTGTCTTCTCGTTAAAAACCTGCATCAACCACTTGTTCTGCTCCTCAATAGTAAGCAGTCCGTTGTCAAGCTCGATTGCGTCGTCTGCCTTTCTCAATGGCGATTCAGCACGGTTCATATCGATATAGTCTCGATCCTGCACGTTTTTCAAGATGTCGTCGAAAGAAACCTTATCTCCTTTGGCAGTCAACTCATCGTATCTTCTTTGAGCTCTAACTTCTGCTGAGGCTACAACGTAAAGTTTCAACTCGGCGTTAGGGAAAACTGTTGTGCCGATGTCTCGACCGTCCATCACGATTCCACCTCCTTCGCCGTAGCTTCTCTGCAAATCAACCATGGCATGACGAACGAATGGCACTGCAGCCACTGGGCTCACGTTGGATGAAACCTCCATTCCACGAATTTCTGATTCCACGCATTCTCCGTTCAGATAAGTGTCGCTCTTTCCTGTAGTCTCGTTGACGCGGAACTCAATCTTGACTTCGTTCATACGCTTCTCAAGCTTCTCTGTGTCCACAACACCATTGCTAATCAAGTTGTTGCGCAGACAGAACAATGTCACTGCACGATACATTGCTCCCGAGTCGATATATTTATAACCTACCTCTTTGGCAAGCCATTTTGCCATTGTGCTCTTTCCGCAAGACGAGAAACCGTCGATTGCAACTACTATATTTTTCATTTTGTATATTCTTTTTTAGATTTATCAATAATCGTTCGGTTCGATTGTCTCAACATATTGAGGCTTGTTGAATTTGTATCCGATTGTCGCACCGAACACGTTTGCCGCTTTTCCGTAAATAGAATAAGCCGCACCGACGTAGACTTTCTTGATATCCAGATTAAGTCCGAAACTGAATCCTGCTCCAGAACGGGCCTGTGCCAACTGGTATTCGCGGCCACGTCTGCAATTGTAGCTTACAACTACCGAGAATGCGTCTTGTGGAACAAATTCAAATCCGAATACGAAGTGGCGCATAAACATGTCTCCCCACTTGACTTCCTGTAGGTCATCCACGTCATCAGCCTCGACAACAGCTTTGTCTACCTCGTTGTATTTAGTGTATGACAAATCCCAACGGTTGATATCCGTGTAAGTGACAGAGAACTTGAATGGAGCGTGCTCCAGACCCTTAGTGAATCCCAACTGCATATTCCAAGGAAGACGGTCTCTTGAGTCAGGTGTGTCTGTGTAAGTGGCAAGCTGAACGCCGACGTTTCTTACTGCAAAACCTAAAGATAGATCTTTCTCCTTATTGAAATAGTTAGCACCGATATCGAAACCGAATCCAAAGCTTTTCTCTTCCGCTATTGAAGAAAAGATGAGTTTGAAGCCCAAACCTACACGGAAATTCTCAGCCAACAAGCGGCTGTACAAACCTTCTGCCATAACGTCTGTGGCAGAGAATTCTCCTAATTCATTTCCGTAAATATCTGTTTCAGTCATGCTTCCGTTTGGAGCAAACACGATTGCCGCACCCCACGAATTCTTGTCGTCGATAGCTCTTGAATATGCCGCTGACGCCCAACTAGATCCAGCCAGATAGTTCTGGTAGCTTACAGATGCTGTGTTGTGGGCATCTTCTGTCATCAAAGAAGGGTTGCGAAGAGCGACGTCTAATTCTCTGCTATGAGAAGAGACATTTTCAGTTCCCATGCTTCCAGTATACGCAGAAGACGATGCGGAAAGAAATTCCCATCCGTAGATCTTTCTTTCTGCCAATGCGGGAAATGCTAATCCCGCTGAAAGCATAAGTGCAATAACTTTATTCATACGCATTGGTATTATTTTTTCTTCTTTTTTGATGTGGCTGCGGCACTTGTTTTTGATCCTTTCTGAATTTCGTTTGCAGTGATAAGGTTTACCTTTTCAGGATCAAGCAAGATTTCGCCTCCCGACATATCTCTCAAATCTTTGAATATCTTCACGTCGTCAGTCTCCTTATTGTGAGCGAAATAGCTCTTTTTCATCTGGTTAGCAATAAGTAGAGCCAACGCCATTTTTTCATTCTCATCTTCAATAGTGCGGCAATATCCGATCAAATTCTGGATGAAAGCACCGTAATGCTTGTACATCATGTGATTGTCAGGGTAAGGCATTGGTTCTGGCTTGACATGTAGATCCTCCTTCTTGATTACCTCGTATGGATAGTCGATGTCAAGTTTGAAATCAGACATTATTGCCAAGTGGTCCCAAAGGATATGCTTGAAATCGTTGACGTCGCGTAGATGCGGAAACAAGTTACCCATTGTCTGGATAATGCTGTTTGCACAGATAGTGCGTTCCTCCCTGTCTTCAATAGTAAGGCAGTGATTCACCATGTTTTGGATGTTTCTTCCGTATTCTGGCAGTGCAAGTTTGGGCATCTGCGTATTGTATGGCATTCCGTCCATTGTTATATTATTTCATTAATCTCTGTAAAACTGTTTCGACCAATTTTTCCATTGTGCCGTGGTACTCGGTGTTCATGTCTCCTGATGTGCGTCCTGCGATGATGCAGCACACAGTCATCGCCTTATGTCCAAGCAGACGCGATAGACCAGCCACTGCAGAGCTTTCCATCTCATAGTTGGTGACTTTCTCACCGTTGTAGTCGAAAGTGCGTATTTTGGCATTCAACTCAGGATCTTGTGGCTGCAGACGTACCCAACGTCCCTGTGGAGCATAGAATCCTGGAGCTGAGATAGTGACACCTTTAATCATGTCGTGCCCTATCTGCTCGACAAGATCCGCGTCGGCGCTGATTACGTATGGGCGGGCATAACGTGCTGAATATCCGACATGTTTGCAGAACTTATCCTCGAAGTCCAAGTCGCAGACATTCTCTCCGCTGTAGTAGTTGAGCACACCGTCGAATCCGATGCTTCTCTTCGACACTACGTATGAGCCGATTGGGCAGAAATCCTGCATTCCTCCGCTTGTACCGACACGTACGATAGTCAGACTCTTTAGGGTAGGGCATACCTCACGAGTCTCGAAGTCGACGTTGACAAGGGCGTCAAGCTCGGTAAGCACGATATCGATATTGTCTGTGCCGATACCATGGCTTACACATGAAACTCTCTTGCCATTATATTTACCTGTGATTGTGTGGAACTCGCGGCTCTGCACATCACATTCTATACTTCCTTTGTCAAAAAACGATGCCACCATGTTTACACGGGCAGGATCACCTACAAGGATAACCTTGTCTGCCAACTGACCCTTCTTCAAATGCAAGTGGAACACAGAACCGTCTTCGTTCAACGGTAGTTCCGATGGCGCTATATATCTTCCCATATCTTCCCAATTTTAAGTTAGACTTAAATCTGCGTGTCTATAGACAACGTTCGGTATTATATTTAACTGCAATAATCGTAAATTATTGCGTAAACTAATGCACATTTAGCAAAAATAAGAAAAATATATGTAATAATGGGGATTGAGGTAAAAAAAAGCGACGCCGCATTTGCGACGTCGCTTTATATTTAATTGATATGTTTTTTACTTTATTGGCACAACACGGAAATTATCCACGCAGAAGTAGTTTTCTGAAGGAGTCTCTCCAGGATCACCAACCAATACGAATGTCAAGTTGGTTGCTGTGTTAAGGTTGATTGGACCTGCCTCGATAGCGTCGCTCTCGTAGCTCTTGTTGAACATTGTAAGAGGAACCATCATAGTTTGCCATCCATCTGTATAAAAATAATTTCCATTTGTTTTACATGGCTCCCAAGCGTAGATAGGAGACTGCTCACGACCATGCTTGTTCTCTGCGTCGTAAGGTCCGAAGAAAATCTCTACACGTGGATTGCATTTGAATGGACACTCTTTTGGAACGTACAACTCAAACTTCAAACACAAGTCTTCAAGTGGTCTGTCAATGAAATCTTCAGCGATTGAGTGGTTGCCTCTACCGCTCCATTCTTCTCTTGCACTATATTGTAGGAATGTCTCTCTCTTCATTGACCATGGCTCCTTGTAGATTCCGTAAAGCAAACCATAGCGTCCGCTGATCTCATCTGGTGGTGTGCATGGAAGAGTAAGGATAGTGTCTCCGTCGCCCTTTACGATTTTGATAGGTTCGCCCTCCTCATCGAATGCGTCGAATCCTCCCCATGAAGCACGGAATTTTTCACTAAAGTCGATGATTGTGCCTCGGTTGTCTCTGAACATAAAGTTAGAGTATACCTTCTTGCCATTCTTTGGCACATAGCAAAGCTTTCCTGGTTTTACACCCTCTGGGACGATGACTGTAAGTACAGAGTCATTTGTCTTGTCTGCAACGATATTAGCTTTGATGTCGCTCTCAAAGAAAACCTCGTCATCTGCGGAGAATCCCTTGCCATAAATGATTGCTTCGTCTCCGGTATTTACAAACTCGCATTTCATGCTGCTCATCTCGACGACATTTTCCTGACATCCAGTTGCGGCAAACAACATTGTTCCTGCGATTATGGTGTTGATAAAAATATGTTTCATCTTATCCTAATTTAATTCCTTAATGCTTGTTAGTCACATTTATGCTCGTGAAAAGCCTTTCGGAATTCATCGTTCTTCAATTCCTCTTTGTATTTCACAAGTACATCTTTTTTACATTTTGCTCTATCTAATAAGTCACCTTCATTGCATCCGCAGTACTCTCTTCCGGCCCAGTCGCCTTTCATTGACATTGAACAACTTGAAAGTAAAGCAGCAGTGAACCCTAATAATAAACTATTCTTCAACTTCATAATATTTATCCTTTTTCTTAAACAACATTGGATAAGTCGCAGCAATTAACATTCTCGTCTTCTAAAAAGTTATCCAACCAGAAATTGCCATCTTCCAACACCCCAAATGTATATTTATTTATCCAATTTCCCAAAATAATTACACGACTTTTTGCATTTAACATCAAATCTAATTCAATATGACGATGTCCGAACACATAAAAGTTGAATTTTTCTTCGTTGGATTTCTCATTGTTTTTCGCAAAAAGTACAAGATGCTCTTTGTCTTCTCCCAGATAAACGTCCTCTGCCTCGCTCTCTGCTTCGTCGACTTTTTCCCATCTGCTGTATCTGTTGCGTCGGCTCCACCAGTTGCCGAATGGCATCGTGACGTCTGGGTGGATCCATTTGAACAGCCATTGGCATGGACCGTTTCTGAAAAAGTTTCGCAGGAATCTGAATGTGCGGCTTGGATCTCCTAATCCGTCGCCATGTGCCATATAGAATCTTTTCCCTTGAAGTGTCACTCTCTCTTCATTCCTTACGACGCGTACTCCAAGCTCTTTTTCCAAATAGCCGAATGTCCAGATGTCGTGGTTGCCGGTAAAATAGATCACCTCAATTCCGTCGTCCACAAACTCTTGAATCTTTCCTAAGACTCTTGTGAATCCTTTGGGTATCACACAGTTGTACTCAAACCAGTAGTCGAAGATGTCACCAAGCATATAGAGGGTTTTACAACTGCTTTTGATGCTGTCCATCCAACGCACGAATTTCTTCTCGCGTTCGATTGACGATGCTTTGGCGTCAAGTCCGAAATGACAGTCGGAGATGAAGTAGACTCGGTTTCTTTCGTTTTCCATTTTACGCTGGAATTAATTATAGGAATCCCAATTCAAGTTTTGCCTCTTCTGTCATCATGTCCTGGTTCCACTCTGGCTCAAACACGATCTCGACGTTGCAGTTGTCAACTCCGTCGATGGATTCCACTTTCTGTTTGATATCCTCCACCATGAAGTCGCCTGCTGGACAAGACGGTGCTGTAAGCGTCATCGTGATGTTGACATTGCCGCCATCCACGTCGATCCCATATACAAGACCAAGCGCATATATGTCAATAGGGATCTCAGGATCGTAAACGGTCTTGAGCATCTCCACTACTTTCTCTTCAATCTGCAAAAATTCGTTTTCTGCCATATTTAATTAGTTATATTCTGCAAAAATAAGAATAAATGCGGATGATTTTGCATTCCACATTTTGAATTTTACATTTTATTAAAATACTGGGCTGAATAGTCTTGCGATGGATTCTTTTATTCTCATTGAAAACGGTCGGCTTTTCCATCTGCCCATATCAAACGCTTCGCTGTCTACAAGATCACGTTCGTAAATGCCACGGAAGAGGGCTGCTGTTTCGTCGCCATAAAGAATCGCGTTTGTCTCAAAATTATGCTCGAGACTGCGGAAATCCATGTTCGCGCTTCCTATGCTGACGATTTTGTCATCGGATACGATCAGTTTGCTATGTATGAATCCCGCTTTGTAGAAATAGAATTGAATGCCTGCCGACGCCAGTCCTTTTACGTAGGAATATGTACTCATCAGCACAAACCTTTCATCGCTCTCCAACGGAATGATGATTTTTATCTCCACACCGCTTTTTGCCGCTGTCACTAAGGCTGATCTTACGGCTTCGTTTGGCATGAAATAAGGAGTCTCGATATAGACGTATCTCTTGCTCTGCATTATGATACGAAGATAAGTCTGCATAATAGCCCTGTATTCCATGTCTGGTCCGCTGAAGACAGTTTGCATCTTGCATGGAGTTAGACCGTCTGCTTTTGGAGATGGTTTTGTGTTTGTAGACGACAATTGTCGGCTGACGAAATGATAGTCTTTTCTGAATACTTTCGACAGACCCTGAACACCGTCGCCAACCACTCTGATGTGAGTGTCTCTCCATTTGCCAAACGACGGCTTGCCTTCGATATATCTGTCCGCAACGTTCATTCCGCCAATGTAGCCAGTCTCATTGTCGATGATAAGAAGCTTGCGGTGGTTGCGGTAGTTGATTTTCTTGCCGAATAAGGGTAGGGAGACGGGAAGAAACTCGTGGAATTCGATTCCAGCGTTGGCAAGATATTGCTTCGTCTTTTTTGTCACTCTCCAACTGCCGACAGCATCTGCCACAATCTTGACATTGACTCCTTCCTTGGCTTTTTTTACAAGCGCGTCAAGAAAACGTGTGCTAATCTTGTCGTTTTCAATGATATAATATTCTGCATAGATAGTTTCTTTTGCAGTCTCAATATCAGCGAAGATTGAATCGTAAAGCGTAGATCCGTCGGTGAAAGCTTTTATATATGTGTTATCGTAGATTTTTTCATCGCACAGATTATAGATGAGTTGGGATAGATTTTCATATCCGTCGACGGGAGTGCCGGCGTCGTGCCTCTCATCTAACATTTTCAACGCCTCTTCGTAGGCTTTGTTTGCTTTCTCCACCGTCTTGCCTTTTCTGAAGTCACGACCGAACAAGGCATAGAGGATTAGGCCGATCACAGGAGTCGATATTATCGTGATGATCCATGCGATTGACTTGATAGGGTTTCTATTCTCTAACATCAGCACTATGATAGTCATTGCAACAGCATAGATGTAAAGAGCGTAGAAAATCCAGTATGTTATTTCTGCAAACATATAAACGTTGGCGTTAACGATAACAATTTATGATAAAAAAGCGAGCCGCTCAAAAAGTGACTCGCTTCTATATCGAAATTAAGTTAAATCTTATTTCTTTGAGTAGTGACGCTGAGGAACACCGTAATCCTTCTTCAAGTAAAGTGCACCAGCACCATCGTTAGGGACGATACGGATGTTATCCATAGCAACCTTGTACTTCTCTCTTCTCAAGCAGCTACCATACTCGTTCACGTTGATTGTGAATCCACCCCAACGCTCAACCTCAGTTGGATCAGCGTGAAGCTGTGCGTAGTTGTAGTGGTGCTTGTAGTCTGTCCATGCACCGTTAGTGTACTGGCCATTGTGAGAAGCGTCAGCACAGATACTCATATTCTTACTCTTCCACAAGAACTCAGAGAATGGGATAGTCACTGTCATCCAACCATCTGTGTAGAATGGTTTTGCGTTGTCGATCTCCCATGAGTCTGTCTCCTTGATCCATACATATTCAGATGGACACCAGTAAGCAGCACAGTTACGAATGTTTCCGATTGGATCCTCGTCGTTACCGCTGCAGAATCCGAACTCGAATACCTCACCGATGATTGGGTGCTCCTTTGGAACGTTAACCTCAAACTTGATTGCGAACTCACGGATGTTGATCTTCTTGTCTACGATGTCCTGAGTGAATGAACCAAATACTGTTGGGTCAGCTGCCTTAGCGTTCTCGCGTGCGCTCTGGTAAACGATTGCCTGCCAGCTCTTGATATCATCGAATACACCGTAGTCACCTGAATTCTCAGTGAATAGGTTAGCATACTTTTCTGCACCACCGCTGATGTAAAGCTGCTCCTTCTTAGAATCGAAGTCTACAATAATATTACGTGAGTCACGGAAAAGAACATCTGTCTTGATAGAGTCTGAACCGTTGGCGATCATTACAGGGAATGAGTTAGCAACACCTTCTGGAACAACTGCCCAGATTTCGTTGTTACCCTTAACCTCTACTTTTGGAGATGCAAGGTTGAAACCATTACCGTCGTTGAATAGAACGTTTACCTTAGCTCCCTTTGCATACTCGCCACCCTTAATCTTTAGAGGCTGGCCAGCAACTGTGAACTCATTATAAAATAGGTATGCAGCGTCTTTCTCAGCGATTGGTGATTCATCAACAGTGATTTCCTGCTCTACTGGTTTAATAGGTCCCTGTGCGTTTTCTGCCTGCTTCGCCTGGTCCTTGTTAGCACATGATGACATTGCGACAGCAACTGCAGCAATAGCTATAGATTGATATATCTTTCTCATTTTGTCTAATAGTTTTTATCCATTTCTTGCAAAAATAGGTATAATTAAAGTATAATTAAAACTTTTTAACTGTTTTTTTATCAAAATTTACAAAGTTTTCGTGGTTTTTTTGGAGAAATGAGTTAATATTGCCGAAAGTTTTACAAAAACAAGGGTAATATGAGATTCAATAAGTATTTAGCAATGTGCTTTTTGGCATCAACATTGATGTGCGGTTCTTTCACATCTTGTGGTGACGATGATGATGATGATGATGCTACAGAGGTCAAGTCTTCTGCTGAGCAGGGTAGAGCTGACGGTAAGAAGTTTGGCGAGGATTACAAAGTTGTAACTGGTGAGGGAGAGACTTTGGATAAGACAGCTTCTGCTATCAGTTTGATTTCTTCTGCCGACAAGTATAAGAAGTCAACAGACAATGCATACAAGACAGCTTTTGCTGAGGCTGCTGCTGAGGTTGTTACTGGAACAGAGGCTAAGGGTGACGCTGCAGTTGAGAAGTTGAATGGCTTGCTTAATGGTCTTTCAGATGTAGAGGATCTTAAGGATCAGCTTACAGGTGGAACACCTGATGATAAGGCTGCTGCTATCGTGAAAATTATGAATTTGTTCTCAAAGAAGAACTAATAACAAAAGTTGAGTTATATGGGGAGGTGGTCTTTCTGCCTCCCTTTTTTTATAATTATGAGTTTATAGTTAAGCGATGAGTTGTAATAATAATGGTTTTGATTACGACGACGACGCAGAGGTAAATTTCTCTGTAGGTCGCAGATTTCTTACTGGTAATGGAGTAGAGAAGGATGTCAAGAGAGCGTTGGAATTGTTTAAGGCTGCTGCTGAACAAGGCCATATGCTTGCCCGACAGATGGTAGAGACGATAGAAAGGGGTATGATGGAAGATTTGGATGATACTCCTCAAAGTAATTTCCCTGAAAAACCCAAGACGTCTCCGATGTCAGAAACGATTACGTCCCCATCCTCAACTTCTACTCAAGGGTCGTCTTTGATGACTGAGAGTGAATTTTTTGAGTATGTTGAGAAATATTCACATGTAGAAGCGGGAAGTCTGGCACATAAGCTTATGCATGAGATGGCTGTGAATGCGCGTCGAGTCACAATGGAGATGAACACCAGGTTCCATACTAATGACGAACTTATTACTCTTTTCTCTCAATTGACAGGAAAAGAAGTCGATTCGTCATTCGGAATTTTCCCTCCATTCTATACTGATTGCGGACGCAACATCCACGTCGGCAAAAATGTGTTTATCAATGCGTCTTGCCATTTCCAGGATCAGGGAGGTATATTTATCGGCGACGGTTGCTTGATTGGCCACAACTGTATGATTGCCACGATCAATCATGATGAGATTCCGGATAAACGTGGGGATATGTATTTCCATCCGGTAACTCTTGGAAAGAATGTCTGGATTGGTGCAAATGTTACTATTTGTCCTGGTGTCACAATCGGAGACGGAGCGATTGTGGCCGCTGGATCAGTAGTGACGAAAGATGTCGCCTCAGAAACTGTTGTGGCTGGAGTGCCAGCAAGTTATATGAGAAATGTGAATGTTGAATAAAATCAGCATAAATATTCAATTTTTGTTATGGTTATTGCAAATAGTTACCTTGCAATAGTACTTTATTAACAATTATTTTGCTAACTTTGCAACAAGTTTAATTTTAAGCCATAAACAAACTACTTGTTTGTTTTGCATGACTTTTTACAATATATATGATTATGCAAGATCTTGGTTTGGTAAGTATCATTACACCTACGTATAATTGTGCTAAGTATATCGAGGATACGCTTAAGTCGATTATGAGTCAGACCTACGAAAACTGGGAGGTTATAATTTGCGACGACTGTTCGAAGGACAACACAAAAGAGGTGTTGGAGCCTATTTTGTCGTCGTGCGATAAGATCAAGTATCTTTGCAATGAAAAATCATCCGGAGCTGCTGTCAGTAGAAACAGAGCTTTGCGTGAGGCAAAAGGCAAGTGGATCGCGTTTCTTGACTCTGATGACTTGTGGGCACCTGACAAGTTGGAGAAGCAGCTTAATTTTATGGTAAACAACGGTTACCATTTCAGCTATACCGCTTATTCAGAGATTAATTCAGAAGGAGTCGACACAGGTGTTCGTGTTTCTGGACCTAAGAAAGTCAGCAAGTTTGGAATGTATTCGTTCTGTTGGTTGGGATGTTTGACAGTAATGTACGACAGAGAGCATGTCGGACTTATTCAGATTTCCGATATCAAAAAGAATAACGACTACGCAATGTGGCTAAAGGTTTGCAAGAAAGCCGATTGTTATTTCTTGGATGAGCCGTTGGCAAAATACAGACGAGGAAGAGTTGGTAGTGTTTCCACTCATGGTTATTCAACAATGATTCGTTGGCATTATAAGTTGTGGCATGAGGCAGAAGGCAAGAATCCTGTCGCTGCAATTTTCTGGACAGGCATGAATCTAGTTTGTGGAGTCTTTAAAAAGATGGTGTATCTTGATAAAGAATAAAGGATAGAAATAAACTTGAATTTTGCAAATATATCCTCATCTTCATTATTTTGTGTTTTTTAGCATAAAAAAGTTTGGGGTATAGTAAACAAAATATAACTTTGTAGGCAAAAATAATTAGATACATAATGCTTTTATGATCATAAAGTTCATTTTTGACAGGGTAGCGGCTTTTTTCGGTTTGATGATCGTGTGGCCACTTATAGCTGTCGTAGCAATATTGGTCAAAATAAAAATGCCTGGTGGACCAGCGTTCTTTACTCAGAAGAGAGTCGGACTTGATGGAAAATTATTTACGATTCACAAGTTCCGTACAATGATGGTGAAGCATGACGGGTCATCGGTAAGCGTTGCCGGAGATGCTCGTATCACACCATTTGGTTCGACGTTGCGTCACTACAAGCTTGATGAGATTCCTGAGTTATGGGATGTTTTGGTAGGAAACATGAGTTTTGTAGGACCGCGTCCAGATGTCCCCGGGTATGCCGACCGTTTGCAGGGAGATGACAGAATAGTATTGAAGCTTCGTCCTGGAGTGACAGGACCAGCCACTTTGAAATACCGTGTTGAGGATGAGATGATTTCTGAGTTTGTAGAAAAGCTTAGAGCGTCAAATTATGATGATAGCAATTTGCCTTTTAAGTTGCCAGAAGGAGTTGAGAATATGACAGACCAGCAGTTTGCGGAGTGGTATAACGACAATGTTATCTATCCTGACAAGGTACGTCTCAACAAGTACTATTATTATAACTATTCATTCTGGAAGGATATAGAAATAATTTTCGCAACTGTGCTAGGTTGGAAAGTAAAGTTTGCTGGTGAGGAAATCTAATGCTTAATTAGGCATGGTGTCCTCACCATTTCTTATTTAATTTTGTTGACGTAATAAAAAAATGTTATTTTTGCATATTGAAAGATGAAACGGTTAATTCGTGGAATTCTTTTATGACTTTGCAAAATTAAAGAGTAGCTAAAAATAAAATTATGCTAACACTAAAGGTAATTACAGAGAACACAGATGAGGTTGTTCGCAAGTTGGCGAGAAAAGGTTTTGACGCCAAAGAGGTGATTGGTAAAATCATTGAACTAGATAAGATTCGTAAGTCGACTCAGGCTGAGCTTGACGCTAACTTGGCTGAAACTAACGCTATCTCTAAGAGTGTAGGTGCTCTTATGAAGGAGGGTAAGAAGGCTGAGGCAGAAGAGGCTAAGAGCAAGGTGGCTGCAATCAAGGAGAAGTCTAAGGACCTTGATGCAAAGATGAGTGAGGCTATCGAGAAGATCAACTCGCTTCTTTATACTATTCCTAATATGCCTTACGATGATGTTCCTGATGGCAAGACTGCAGAGGACAACGTTGTTGTAAAGATGGGTAATGAGATCCCTAATTTGGGTGACGATGCTCTTCCTCACTGGGAGATTGCAAAGAAGTACAACCTAATCGACTTCGAGCTTGGTGTTAAGATTTCAGGTGCTGGATTCCCTGTATATATCGGTAAGGGTGCTCGTTTGCAGCGTGCTCTTATCAACTTCTTCTTGGATGAGGCAAGAAACGCTGGATACACAGAGATCATGCCTCCTACAGTTGTAAACCAGGCTTCTGGTTTCGGTACAGGTCAGTTGCCAGACAAGGAGGGGCAGATGTATCACTGTGAGGTTGATGATCTATACTTGATCCCAACTGCAGAGGTCCCTGTGACAAATATCTATCGTGACGTTATCCTTGATGAGAAGGATCTTCCTATCAAGAACTGTGCATACACTCAGTGCTTCCGTAGAGAGGCAGGTTCATACGGTAAGGATGTACGTGGTTTGAACCGTCTTCACGAGTTCTCTAAGATCGAGATCGTAAGAATCGATACTCCTGAGCATTCAAAGGAGAGCCACAAGGAGATGTTGGCACACGTAGAAAGCTTGGTTAAGAAGCTTGAACTTCCATACCGTATTCTTCACCTATGTGGTGGTGATATGAGCTTCACAGCCGCTACTTGCTATGATTTCGAGGTGTTCTCAGCAGCACAGAAGAGATGGTTGGAGGTATCTTCAGTTTCTAACTTCGATACATACCAGGCTAACCGTTTGAAGTGTCGTTACAAGGGTGCCGACAAGAAGGCTCAGCTTTGCCACACATTGAATGGATCGGCTATGGCTCTTCCAAGAATCGTCGCTGCATTGCTTGAGAACAACCAGACAGATAAGGGTGTACGTGTACCAAAGGTGCTTGTTCCTTACATGGGTTGCGAGTATATCGACTAATAAATTGATGTTAACGATAACGTTGACGCTAAAATATAAAGAGACGCTGTATTATTTGCAGCGTCTCTTTTCGTTTTCGTTTTTTGTTTTCGTTTTTGTTTTCGTCAATGATATCGTCAACGTTACATATTGTATCTAATGTAGTTTTTAGCTACAAAAGCAATAAAATTCAGGAATAATGAACTTGCGGCCATATATGTTATTGTAGACAAAACAATGTAACATAACACTACAGGCAAGTGATGCTTTTTCCAAAATGGTGTTTCTTCTGGTTCGTTTTCAATCTCATAATTGACTTTTGCTGCTTCTTGGGCAAGTTTTTTTGCTCTTACCTTTGCTGCAAAATAGTTGTAAGCAAATGTCACTACAGAAAGGAATATTGTGATGAATAAACCTTTTCCTAAAATGTAATGGTTCTTTACTTTGATGATATTCTCCGTCGCAAAACGGATTAAAGCTCTGCTGTTTAATTGGTATTCAATCAACACAGCAATGTTGCAAACGAAGAATAGCAAAACAATGAAAGAGATTATAGCCAGAGTCTTCTTAATCTTGATCTGCTTCTTGTCGCCGACAATTAATTGGTAGTTGAGACAATAAGCAATCAATGATACAATTATCGCATAGGGTAATATTATCATATCTTATTCAATGTCGCATTATTATAATCACACTTTATCGGTGTGAAACAAGTAAAAATAAAAACAGATGCCGCGTTTGTGGCATCTGTTTTTTTGTCGGAACTATTATGCGTTCTCGATAGCCTTCTTGATATCAGCGAAGATAGACTCGATTGAGCCCATACCCTTGATTGAAGCGTACTTGCCTTCCTTTACATAGAAGTCCTTCAATGGAAGAGTCTGGTTGAAGTATGTAGACAAACGCTTCTTTGCTGTGTCTGCGTTATCGTCTGAACGACCAGAAGTCTTACCTCTCTCTACGATTCTCTTGATAAGCTCGTCCTCCTCAACCTCAAGACCAACTACTACATTGATCTGAGTGCCACGCTCCTTCAACATTGCGTTAAGAGCCTCTGCCTGAGCGATTGTACGTGGGAAACCGTCGAAGATAACACCTGGGATATCCTTGCCTTTGCTGTCAAGAGTAGAAGCAAGAATGTCAATGATTAGGCTGTCTGGAACCAACTGTCCGTTGTCCATGTATTGCTTTGCTGTCTTACCAAGCTCTGTACCATTTGCGATATTAGCTCTTAGTACATCACCTGTTGAGATGTGAGCCAAACCAAACTCCTTGATGATAAGTTCGCTCTGTGTTCCCTTTCCTGAACCTGGAGCTCCGAAAATCACTACGTTTTTCATCTTTATTTCTTTAAAATTCGTTTATATTCTTGTTAATCTATGCATTTGTAAATCGAATCAAGATTTCTTGCGTTTCCGTCGAAATCCAATCCGTAGCCGATTACAAACTCTTTCGAGATCTCGAAACCGAAATAGTCGGCTTTAATATCTGTCTTATTATTTTCTGGTTTGACGAGAAGGCTGGCGATCTTCACGTTTGCTGCGCCCATCTCCTTAAGATCAGCCACGAATTGCTTCATTGTGACGCCAGAGTCGATGATATCCTCCACCACGATACAAGTTCTGCCTTTGATGCTTGAGGGTAGGGCAATCTCACGTTTCAGTGTGCCAGTGCTTTGTGTACCTTCGTAAGATGAGTATTTCACGAAAGCCATGTCTACAGCAGTTGGGATGCAACGCAATAGGTCGGCTGCAAAAACGTAAGCCCCAGAAAGCATCACTATGAAAAGTGGATTCTCCGACGAATTCTCACGCCATACCGTCGCTCCAAGTTCACTGACACGTGCCTGTAATTCAGCTGCACTGATCATAGGAGCAAACGTTTTACCTGCTATTTTGATTGTCTTTTCACTCATCTTTAGCCCTTATTTAATAAGATATTGCAAATTTAATGCATTATTCGCAAAAACGCAATTTTTTGTAAAATGTCTATTGTAGAAAATCTTCTAATCTCTAATATCTCTAAGCTTTAAGCTCTAAGCTCTAAGCTTATTTCTGCATAAACAGAATGTCGTAGCTCGTCTGGATCTGCTCAAACTGTTTTAGCAACTCATTTGTCTCAGCAGTGGATTTTCCTTTCATCTTATGTGGATGACACTTCTGCACCAACGTGTTGTATGCCAGTTTGATAGAGTATTCGTTGGCATCATCGTCAAGACCTAATGTTTGCAACGCCTTCTTGCGCAACTCTGCTTTCGACTCCTCTTTGCCTACCGTAGTCACTCTCATGCCGTGAGCGTGCTCCATCTGACGGATGAATTCATTGTCAATATTCAGTGCTTTTCCAATCTGACGCATCTTTTCCCCCTCTTCCGGTACCATCGTTCCATCGTCCGATGCGATATCATACAACGCGCAGAACAAATCCATAGGAAAGGATTCGTCGACTTTATTAGCATAAGCGAGCACCGTCGCACAATATTTCTTATAATCGGTAGCGTGATAACCGAGAGTGAGTTTGAATGTGTTGTTCATCTCAAAGCACTCCTTTGGAAACTTTTTCTTAAAGAAATCGAACACTTTTTCTCGTTCGCTGTCCGTGATATTTCCGTCGCTTCTGACTACCATGCTAAATAGAAACGGTATACCAATACTATATGCATTGACATTATTTGTTGAGTCATCAAGATATTTAAGATGCTCGAAATAGTGCTTTTTCTCATTGTCATCTTGCAGATGAAGACTGATCACAAGACCACCATAGATACCGCATAACACTACCGACGGCAGCATTATTGATGGCGAAAACAGATGGTAACCGATTATAATTCCGACAATTGTAGCGATGAAAGCGGCATGCAGATAATCTTTTCTGGTCATGGCATCCAATGTCACTCCAAGCACAATGATGGAGATAAGCAATAGATAGCAGTTGTAGTCGTAGATGCAAAGAATGAATCCGACCACAGAAAGAATGAACACTATCTGAGCTAATATTTTGAATGCGTTTCTTTTCATTTGATTATCCTTTCTTTGCCCACACTATTCCTTCATAGACGTCCACTCCGTCGACGGATTTCCATTCAGGCTCTTCCTGGATGACTCTTTCCTTCAAGAATGCGAAAGTTATAAGATAGGATTTCTTCAAACCACGGATTTTGGCATATTCCGCAACTTGATCCTCTCCCTTACGCTCGTACTTTGTGCCATACCACAGTTTAAGCTCGATAATGAATTCTTCGCCTCCGTATGTCACCACAATGTCCATACGTTTGTTGTCGCGAGTCTCAGGCTCAACATAGTAAAAACCTGTGCCATTGATGATTGGCTTTAGGAAACAAAGAAATAACAGACGACCTTGTCGCTCCAAGAAAGCGGCATCTTCGTCGCGATATTCTTCCTCAATCAGATCCTTGAAACGGTTGACGACATACTCCATATTGAGTTTGCCATCAATAATGTATTCCGATTTAACGGGTGCTATTTTTGTGTAATTAGCTCTTTGATAGCCGATAGAGAAATATTCATGAAGGATTTCTTCGAATATGGCATTATGGATCACTGCATGATCATCCACATTCTTAATGTAGGAGAACATATCGGCGAAACGGAGAATTGGATCGGTAAGATTATATGGATATCGCAAACCGTTGACAGATATCGAATACATGAATTCTTTCAGCTCGGCGTTGTTCTCAAGATTCTTTGACATGTCATCGGCAAGAGTGTTGTCGCCTTTGATGATGAATTTTGCAGCTTTATTGACACCTTCTATTGTCCAGTTGCCTTTCAATTCTTCATGGATAAGCGAACAAATATAGCTCACAAGCACTGGATATCCAGATGTGATTCTTCTGATTTCATCGGCGACGACGCGAGTGTCCATACCAGTGTGATAGTCTGATTCATACTCATCAAGCATACCTTTAATTCCGTCTGCACTCAAGGTCATATCCACATTGAAACGCACGGCGATATTCCATGGCAAATTATATTTTTTCTCCTCGTCGTTACGGATTTTCAATTTGAGATTCTTTACGTCGTAAACACCTGCAAGCACGACTGAATGAAAAGTGGAGTTCATGCCATTTTCCGCTCTGTCGAGATATTTGTTGCGGAGCATACCAAGAAAATGGAGGAAAAGCTGATTGTCGGTGCTCTTATCAACTTCGTCGATCATTACGACTACAGGCTTTTTCTGGCTGAGGCAAAATTCAGAAATGATGTTTGATAGATCTTCGAATGTTTCGCAATGGTGATCTTTTTTCCAGAAATCGATCTGCTCTTGTAGCTGGAATGCAGACTTTGATAATTTGACAAATAATCCTCTGCAAAACTCTTTCTGGGAAGAGAACATGTCGGCATCTGTCTCAAAACTAATCTGATAGACTACGTATTCATCTTGTAGATTGTCGAATAGCATCTTCATCATTGTCGTCTTTCCAAACTGACGGGCACGGTTGATAGTGAAGTACTTCCCTTTATTGATAAGTTCGGTCACTTCATTCAACTTGTCGTCAATATTCACCATATAATGATGCTCTGGATTGCAACTGCCTGTAGTATTGAATTCTTTTGCCATGCCGTTCAGAATTATTTGATTACAAAGATAATTAAAAGTTTGAAGAATCAAGATTCAGGTTTCAAGTTTCAGACCGTGGAAACGGTCGGTCTTCTCATTAGCCTACTGTGTGTGCTTGTCGCCAGACAAACACATCATCGTAGGCTGGAGAGGGTTGTGACAACAAAAAAATCCCCCGCAATTTCTTGCGGAGGATTCTATTCGGTCGTAGAGACGCGTGATCTCGCGTCTTCGCATATTTTATTGCGATTATACCTCTTTTCCAGCCATTACGGACTCGTAGTAAGCTACATAGTCGTCCTTCTGGTCGCTGTCCATCCAAGCCATTGCTGAACGTGGGTGGTCGTTCTGTGAACCTGTGATCATGTATGGCATGAAGTAACCCCAGTCGATTTCCTTCTGAAGTGGCTTAACCTGCTCCTGGATAACCTTTAGGATTGGCTTCAACTTGTACTTAGGATTCTTCAAGAATGAAATCAACAACTCCATTGGGCAGTTACCTGCTCCACGTCCGATTCCCAACATTGTTGCATCCAACATGTTTGCTCCACCGATGATACACTCGATTGTGTTTGCGAATGCCAACTGCTGGTTGTTGTGTCCGTGGAATCCGATTGTCTTGCCTGGAAGAGCCTGGATATACTTGCTTACCAAGTGGTGGATATCCTCTGAATACAAGCTTCCGAAGCTGTCTACCAAGTAGAATGTTCCTACTCTTGACTTTGCGACGTCTTCCAAAACCTCATCCAACTTGCGCTCTGTAACCTTTGATACAGCCATCAAGTTGATTGTTGCCTCGTAACCCTTGTCGATCACGTGGTGCGCCAACTCGATTGCCTTGTCGATCTGGTAGTCGTAGCATGCTACACGGAACATGTCGATTACACTCTCTGACTTTGGACGGATATCATCAAACTTGATACGGCCTATGTCGGCCATCACAGAAAGCTTTGTGTTTGTGTTGTTGTCGCCAACGATCTCACGAAGGAAATCCTCTGAACAGAACTTAGCTGGTCCGTAAACATCACGTGAGAACTGATCCTCGCTACTGATGTAGCCGATCTCCATATAGTCAACTCCTGCCTCTACGCATGAGTTGTAAACTCCTTTAATAAAGTCCTTGCTGAACTGCCATTTGTTCATCAAACCACCGTCGCGAA
>DCIP01000230.1 GCA_002317115.1 Candidatus Scybalocola fimicaballi | reverse complement strand
TTTTTGATCTCTTCATTGGAAGCCTTGCTGTTGAGACCAAGTACTGTGTAGGCTTCATCCACGGGACTTTTTATGTGCTGATGGAAGTCGTAGCTATTTCGATTGTTATAATCTTTTGAGTCGGATTGTTGAGAGTCTTTGTCTTTATAAAAACCTTTGGAATGCTTTTTTATAAAAAGAGTGTAGATGCTTTCGAATTGTGAAGTCGAAATATTTAAATTCCTTGAGATTTTTTGGATACATGAATACTCTTTGTCGGAGAAGTGGTCGTCGGCGTATGCCACAGCCAATAGTTCCATTATAAGCTCTGATTTGGCTACATAACCGAGACTTTCGTTTACCGCTTGATACACTTCCTTCAAATCTGTTGTTTGGCCGAGAATATCCTTGAAGTTTTTGAGGGCTTCCGTTTGCATCTCCACCGACTCGTAGTATCTGCAAATAGTCTCCTTGATTTTATCCAACTCGCACACCATCTGTTTGCCGTCGGCCTTCATCACTTCTGCAAGGAGCACAAGAATGCTATCCTTATATGTCGTTTCCTTTTGGGTATTTTTTTTAGAGTTTTCTAGTAGATCGTGTGCCGATCTTATGATTTTATTTATGGCTGATATTTTGTGTTCTGACTCATAACCGCATAGATCTGCAGTGTCTGGATAGTATTTCATTGTCAAAGCATGAAAAGCCTTTTTTATATTGGTTTCATTGTAGCAGTCGACACCGAAAATGTTTAATGCGTCTTGTTTGGATAAAGTTATTGAATTGATGGAAAAATCAGATGGAGTTAGGAAATAACCGTGTCTGTGCATTACATGGAATATGGCGCATATTGTTTGGAAATCCTCATTTGAGATGTTTATTTTTTCTATGATATTCTGTATCATGGCATATTTGTCATCTTTTAAGACATTGTCGGCATAGGCAGCAGACAACAATTCCATGATAATCTCAGATTTGGCTGCGAAATTGAAGTAGAGATTTATACCATCGCATATCTTGTCAATATTAATCGTATTGACGTCTTGGAATAAGGTTTGATATTGATCAAATAATTTTTGTGGCTCTTTTTCCGACTTGTAATATCTGCGTATTATGGAGTCTGCATGTTCGTCTTTTTTAATGCAAATGCCTTTCATTTTCACTTGCAACGCAATGATATAGTACACGAGTTTGGAAAGTTTTTCTTTCCTGGTTTCAGATTTGTTCACGCCTGACGTTTGGTTGCCCATCCAATTGTCGTAAGTCGTATTTCTTTTCTTTTCCAGTTGGTCATCTTCTATGCTGTTGAGAATTCGTTGCCCCAATAAATAAATTAACGATGCGATAGTGGATATAATGCCAAAAAATACGGCAGCCAAATTACTGGGATTTATATTGCCTAATAAACATGTTATTATGAGTGTTGTCATTATTCTCAAGATGTCAATTAGTTATTCATTATTTCACAATTTGTCATTTTATTCCCCTTGCCATCTTCACCACATCCCATGCCACATTGATCTGTTTCATTGATTCTGTGGCTTGGCGGATAGCTTCGTCTCCCAAACGGGCTGCCTTATCTGGGTGATATATGATAGCGAGAGCACGGTATGCCTTCTTTATCTCATCGATTGTGGCATTGTTAGCGACTCCCAGAATCTTGTAAGCTTTATCCTCTGGCATTCCGTAGTTTGTATTGCCATCCGAACCTTTCGAATTGTCTGAGCCATTAGCACCGTCGCCATTATTATTTTTATACTTGTCTTTGCTATCATTTTTCTTGCTTTTCTTGCTATTCTTTTCCTTTTGGCCTGAGTTTGCCTTTTGTTTTTTAGCGTCGCTTGAAAAATCATAGTCGCCCTGTGCGCGTTTGATAAGGAAGAGTGCCTTGATGCTTTCATACTCATTCAAACTGATACCCAAAAACTCTGCGATGTCTTTGATTAAGATTTCTTCGTGGACGCATAGGTCATCATCAGCGTATGCGACGGAAAGCAACTCCATCAAGAGCTCCCTCTTTGCGTATCCGAATTTTTGGGCGATGATGTTGATTGTATTACATGTCGAGGATATGAAAGAGAAGTTGTTGTCTGCTGTGAGAAAGTTCTTAAATTGTTGTATTGCACTCTCTCGTTCGCTGGTCTTATAGTGTCTTCGAATAACATCCTTTACACGGTCAAACTCACAAACCAACTGTTTGTCGTCGGCCTTCATCACTTCTGCAAGCAAAACAAGTAGGCTGAGTTTGTATGTTGTTTCTAAGTTATCTTTGATATCTTTGCGTTCGCTATCGGAAAACGTGTATTCTTCGCTGTACTCTTGAGGTGGATCAATCTTTGAAAACATAACGCAGGAGACGACAAAAAGAGCTATTGCTAAAACGAAACCCAAAAATCCCAAATAAGCAATATTTGCCATCGAAACAAATCCGAGAAAAAAGACTGCAATGCCGATTATTAATCGTTTAGTATTACTCATGCATTTGTCATTGGGATATATCTTACTTAATTCCTCTTGCCTCCTTCAACACATCCCATGCGGCGTTGATTTGACGCATAGACTCTGTAGCCTGACGGACAGCCTCGTCGCCCATACCAGAAACTCTATCAGGATGGTATTTCATAGCCAACGCACGGAAAGCCTTCTTAACCTCCGCGTCAGACGCATTTCCTGACACCCCAAGAATGTCGTAGGCTTCGCTGACAGAGACTCCGCTTGATCTTCTGTAATTGTTGCTGTTACTATTGCTATTGCTTGAGTTGCTGCTATTATTATATCCTCTGTTGTTGCTATTGCTTGAGTTGTTGCTCTGGTTGGAGTAAGAATTTGAGCTGCTACCAGAGTAGGATGAATTTGAGTTGCTATTTCTGTTATTGCTATTTGAGTAGGATGAATTGTTTGTATTATATGAAGATTGTTGAGAGCGATCGCCAGTGCTGTAGTATCCCTGTTTGTATTTCTTCATAAACAGCATATAGATACTCTTGTATTCTGCTGGCGTGATATTTAGTTCCTTGATGATTTTTTTGATTGTCTCTTCTTCATACGACTCGAATTGGTCGTCGGCATAAGCCACAGCAAGCAACTCCATGACAAGCTCCGACTTCGCGATATAGTTGAAGCGCTTGTTGATTTTGCTGCAGACTGCATTAATGTTGTGTCTGTTTTTAAGGATGTTTTGGAATTTCTTGAGAGCCTCTTTCTGCTCGCTTTCTGTCTTATAGTAACGACGGATTGTAGCCTTGACTCTGTCCAACTCACAGCTCATCTGTTTGGTGTCTGCGTTCATCACTTCTCCAAGGAGAGCGAGGATGCAGTATTTGAAGTCGGACTCGTCGCCTGTATAGTTTTCATTGTTTGAATCGTCTGTTTCGTCGGAGTCTGAAAACATTATGTTTGCTGCCGCAAAACCGATTAATGCGCCAATGGGACCTCCAAATATAAATCCTATGGCAGCTCCTATTATACTTGTCTTGTTTATTTTTATCTTCATGATTTGCAAATAATGTCGTCCTATATAATCTTATATAATATTTTGCAAATATACTAATTATTGTTGGATTTTGAAATTGATATAAATTTGTGTGATAATTAAAATGTTGAAATACAATATGTTTTATTTTGCCTTTAACATTTATTTGTTTTTGAAAGTAGAAAAATGAAAATATTTAATTCCATTTTGAACATTTAGCACTATCTTTGACCCCGAAGAATTAAAATCGAAGTTACTTTGAAAAACAATTAACGATATGAAAACAATGGCTAAAATATTTGCTACACTTGCTTTGTTGTTCGCGACAAGCTCGTTCGTGGCTGCACAGAATTCTATGGTTAAACATATCAATCAGGATGAATTCCGTGCTCAGATTTGTGATTTTGTCAACAGCTCTACATGGCAGTATAAAGGAAAGAAACCTTGTGTGATTGACTTTTATGCCACATGGTGTGGACCTTGCCGTACAATCTCTCCGTTCTTGGATAACTTGTCGGTAAAGTATAAGGATCAGATCGATGTTTATAAGATCGACGTCGACAAGAACAAGGAGTTGGCTCAGGCCTTTGGAGCTACAAGTATTCCACTTTTGATTTTTGTTCCTGTGAACGGTGAGCCACAGGCCAACAGAGGAGCTTTGCCAGAGGCAGAGTTGGAAAATGCTATTAAAACTGTTTTGTTAAAGAAATAATAATGAAAGGTATAATTTTGGCGGGTGGTAGTGCTACTCGCCTTTTCCCGTTATCTAAGGCAATAAGCAAGCAGATCATGCCTGTTTATGATAAGCCAATGATTTATTATCCATTGTCGACTTTGATGTTGGCTGGTATCAAAGAGGTGTTGATCATATCCACTCCAAGAGATTTGCCTATGTTCGAGCAGTTGCTTGGCGACGGTTCTTCACTTGGAATGCGTTTCGCATATAAGGTGCAGGAGAAACCAAACGGTTTGGCTCAGGCTTTCGTGCTTGGCGAGGAGTTCCTTGCTGGCGACGACGCTTGCTTGATCCTTGGTGACAACATGTTCTATGGAGCAAACTTCTCAGCTATGCTTAAGAAAGCTGCACAGATCAAGTCTGGAGCGATGGTATTCGGATATTATGTTAAAGATCCAAGAGCATACGGAGTGGTTGGCTTCGACGAGACTGGTAAGGTGACTTCATTGGAGGAGAAGCCTGCTCAGCCTAAGAGCAACTACGCAGTGCCAGGTTTGTATTTCTACGACAGCACCGTCTGCAAAAGAGCTAACGAATTGAAGCCAAGTGCAAGAGGTGAGTATGAGATCACAGACTTGAACAAGACATATTTGGCGGAGGGTTCACTAAAGGTTGAACTTTTCGGACGTGGTTTCGCTTGGCTTGACACAGGTAACTGTGATTCATTGCTTGAGGCTTCCAACTTTGTTGAGACAATCCAGAACCGTCAGGGATTCTACGTGGCTTGTATTGAGGAGATCGCATGGCGTAACGGTTGGATCTCAGACCAGCAGTTGCTTGACTTGGGAACTTCATTGAAACAGACTAAATACGGACAATATATTATTTCGTTGATTAATAATAAACTATGAATTATATAGAGCAGCCAGTAGAGGGCGTGTTTGTTATAGAGCCAAAGGTATTTGGTGATAGTAGAGGTTATTTCTACGAGTCGTTCAAACAGGCAGAGTTTGATGAGCATATCGGTCATCATGTAGAGTTCGTCCAGGAGAATCAGTCAAAGTCTTCAAAGGGCGTACTTAGAGGTCTTCACTACCAGAAGGGAGACGCTTCACAGGCAAAACTTGTACGTGTGGTTAAGGGATCTGTGCTTGACGTAGCTGTCGACATCAGAAAATCATCTCCTACATTCGGAAAGTATGTGGCTGTCGAGCTTAGTGAGGATAACAACCGTCAGCTTTTCATTCCACGTGGTTTTGCTCATGGATTCTTGGTGTTGAGCGATGAGGCTGTGTTCACATACAAGGTAGACAATGTGTACGCTCCGCATGCGGACGCTGGCATCATGTATAATGATCCACAGGTCGGGATCGAGTGGCCTAAGTTGGATTGCGAGTTTTTATTATCAGAAAAAGACACAAAGCATCCTTTGCTAAAGGACGCTGAGGTATTCTAATAGTCAGTCATGAATATTTTTGTTACAGGAGGAAACGGTCAGCTTGGCAACTCTTTCAGAAAGATTTCTGCCAACTATCCTCAGCATAATTTCACATTCACTGATATGCCAGAGGTGGATATCACTGATTTGGAATCACTAAGAACAATTTTGAAGAATGCGAAGGCAGAGGTTATCATCAACTGTGCCGCATATACAGATGTGAACAAGGCAGAGAGCAATGAGGATATCGCTCATAAGATCAACGCCGTAGGACCAGGCAATTTGGCAGTCGTTGCCAAAGAGTTGGGTGCTAAGTTCGTTCACGTCTCTACAGACTATGTTTTCAATGGCAAGATGAACACTCCGTTGAAGGAGAGTGATCCAACGTCGCCACTTGGAGCATACGGACGTACAAAATTGAGCGGAGAGAACCTTGTTCGTGAGGTAGGCTGCGACGCTGCAATCGTGCGTACAGCATGGCTTTACAGTGAGTTTGGCAACAATTTTGTGAAGACAATGATTCGTTTGGGCAACGAGCGTGAAGACGTGAGTGTTGTCTACGATCAGGTCGGCACACCAACATACGCTACTGATTTGGCTGAGGCTATCATGCACTTGATCAACAAAGGTATCAAGGGTTGCGAGGTTTACCACTACACAAACGACGGAGTGGCAAGCTGGTTCGACTTTACAAAGCTTATCTTCAAGTTGGCAGGCTGCAAGGCAAGACTTCACGCTATTGAGAGCTACGAGTATCCGACACCAGCAGAGCGCCCAGCGTACAGCGTGTTGAGCAAGAGAAAGATTGCTGAGGCAGGTGCTGCAGTGCCATATTGGACAGAGTCTCTTGAAAAATGTATGAAAATTTTACTAGCATAATAAATCATGTTTAAAACGAATGAGTATTTCGACGGTAATGTAAAGAGCATTGCGTTGGAAAGTGCAGAGGGCCGCGCCACAATCGGTGTTATGGCAGCAGGAGAGTATGAGTTTGGTACATCAACAATCGAGATCATGACAGTGACATCTGGAAAGTTGGAGGTTATGATGCCAGGCGAGACTGAGTGGAAGACATACAAGAAGTTTGAGACTTTTGTTGTTGAGAAGGGAGTAAAGTTCCGTTGCAGAGCAACAGAGGACACACCATACTTGTGTTTGTATAAATAAGCCTGCATTTAAGGCAGATTAGGATTAATACAAATTACACGATCGATTGTAGAGACGTCGCAAATCCGGCGTCTCTTTTTTGTGTGAAAATTCTATCTTTTTTGCACAATCTCTTGAAAAACTTAATTTTACGAGATGATAGTCCTGATGTTTACTAATTCATTAAGTCAGATACTTCAAAATTATCAATCTCGCCAAAGATGATAATTGTGAAGATTGTATTAATTCCTTGGAAAATCTATGCTTAATAAGCAAAGGATCAAATTCTCGTTTAAGTGATAGAAGTGTTAATGATAAAGTAAAATATGAAAAAAGTAGTTCTTTTTATTATATATTTTATTACAACAATTGCGGTTTTGGCCTCTTGTAATTCTGAACAAAATGAAGAACCTATCTCACAAGAAATTACAGAAGAAGATTATATTCAAATGCTTTTTGATCGATGCAAGTTTACAGGAATGGATCCGGACGACAATAGTTCTTTAGATGATTATTTACGTAAAATTTCGACAGATTCATTGATAAAGGATACTGTCGTACCAAGTGAGATAATTGATAGTATCGGTTATCTGAAAGTTTTTCGCAGAAATAATAAAATTGGATTTTCTGACGAATTTGGCCAAATCGTATTAGATGCTGAATTTGATAATTATTCCTCTTACTGTAAAAATCGCCGTATCGAAAGAACTTTTGTGGCAAAAGATTCTCTATTTGGAATGATAAATAGGAAAGGACGTTTAGTGCTGCCGGTTAAGTATAAATTTATCCGTATAGATGATGAGGATTCTATTATCACCGTAATAGACACTTGTGGAATAATCAACAATTTTAATGTATCAAAATGCCAATTAATAAATAATCATAATCCGTATAACTTAAAAATATTCATTGAAGATCCCAAACGTCTACTTTGGGGTATTGATTGTGAAAGGATTGATCCGTCTATCAAGTATTGTTTGTCAACGTCTAAAGGAGAACCGATAAGTGATAAGTTTGATGCTATTTGTCCATTCAAATCAGGCAGGGCTTTAGCAAAGAGGGGGGATGCTGTAGGCTTTTTTGATACCACATGGCATTTCATAGAAGATCTAAAACTTAGAGATTGTTTTTTTTATAAAAGATATGGTTCCCATTATGTAATAGAGAGAAAAAACAAATATGGTTTGTTGGATGAAGACTGTAGAATGCTGATACCTTTAAAGTATCAAAATTTAAGTTTTTGTGTTGATTCTTTTTTTATTGCAAAGAAAAATGGAAAATATGGAATTATCACATCTAAAGAGAAAAAGATAACCCCGTTTATATATGATCAGATATATTATATCCAAGATAGCCACGCACCTGATACAGAAGCTTTGGGCTCATGTTACATTCCTGAGTATATATTCCCATATAGTTTTATTGTGAAAAAAGGAAACAAATATGGAGTTGTGTTGTTTAGAAATAATAGCGTTTCATATGATACAATTGCTTATGACTATATGGATGTGAAATATCTGCGAAAAGGAAATGGAGGGACAATAACCATTTACTCAAATGGCAATTTTTTAGGCCATACTTTATGTTGGGATGGATATAGGTTAATTAGTGTGCTTGGAATTAATGCTGAAGTCAATGGCAAAAAATACGTTTTATCCACTTGGGGATATCGAATGACTGAAGGAGAAATTATAGATGATTATGGTGGAGTATTTAAGAAAGGAGATAGATATGGCATGATTTATTTTCAGAGAATTTTATTTCCTGCTGAGTATGTGTCAATTCGAGCTAAAGGCAATAACTCTTTTGAGCTAATTACTGAAGATGGAAAGAAAGAAATAAAAAGACAACCAGGATACAGAATAATAAAGAGGTGATATTTGAGTGATATGACTTTATTTAGGGCTACTTGGTAGCCCTATTTTTTTTGATTCTTTTTTGTTCAAATTTTGCAGAATGATTGTGACGTTTTTGTATTTTTGCACCAGGAAAATTACACGTTAAATTCCTAAGTACGTACAATTGTGTTGCACATTTGTTGCACGTAACGATATAAATTGCATATTGCTACTGTTTTTCAGTAGACTATATAGAGGAATTTGTGTTTGTATAAGTAAAATTAGTATCTTAATGAATGTGGAAGACGCGGGCAATTTTGTCCGCGTCTTTTTTGATGTCAAAATCTAACTTTTTCAAACCAACTTTACGAATCATTATCCAGAAATTTACGTTCCCCTAAATATAAACGAGCACGGATCGCGGAGATTTCACGGATTTTAATCCGAGAGATCCGATAAATCCGTGTTCGAAAATAAAAATTCATGAAAAATTCGTGGCCAATTCATGGGAATTCGTGTAAAAAACGATGACGATGACGTTAACGTTGACACGACACCTCAAATTTTTGCCAAATTCAGCAACATGTGGCATTTTAGTGTCAAAAACCTTTAAAATTTATTTTTCGTATAATCAGCGTTTTACAAACATTTCTTAAAAATAATTCCTGAAACGCTTGCGCAGTACGGAAATCTGCTATACTTTTGCACTCGCTTTCGGGAAGGAACGCTACTCCAAACGAAAGCGAAGACATAAAACAAGCTCCCCAGGAGAGGGTGAGACGCTAAAGATAACGATCTTTGAAAGCATTTGCAATTTACGAGGAAGAACGGGACATAAATTAATTTATGTACACACAAGAGGTTCT
>DCIP01000190.1 GCA_002317115.1 Candidatus Scybalocola fimicaballi | reverse complement strand
TAATGTTATAGTAAGTTCTATTAAATAGAATAGAATTAACAATACAATGTAACGAGGAATACTTTTCACTTTTTTTCGGAATAACTCTTTCTTCATGCGCTTCTTTTAATTTAGATTCAATGCGTTGGTGTACGGATACAAGAGTAACCACAAAAAAGAATATGAATTACAACGAACTTCGTCTATAATCTCCATTCTTGATCCTATTTCTGAATTATCCAATGGATGGTATGCCTTATCTTTTTCACTAACAACCCTATAAGTAATTCCGTGAGAAAGAAGAAAATGATTACTTGTTCTAGTTATATACACACCATTTACTCCTATATTTTTTAACTTGGAAATCAAAGTGTTCAGTTGAACTTGTGTAACCCCTAAATGATTCAGTGTGTTTCTATACTCTATGTTGGTTGTATCGTGAAAACTACAAAAAATATTTTCTTGATTCATTCTACATATTTCAATACGTTCATCGGGCAAAGTAATTATAACAACATCATTACATTTAGGGAATCCGTTCGATTCCTTATATGCAATATAATCCTCAATTTTCTCTATATTATGTTTATAAAAAAGCCGTGTGGCTTTATATGTATATCCAGGAGTAAAACATACATATAGGCCCACGCAAACATATATTAAAGTTAATACTATCAAAAAATATCTTTTTGTCATTTACTTAATATCTTACATAAATGGTTATTATATATGTCTTTTATGATAATGTTAGCGATCTACCATTTTGTGCAGAATTTTTTCCTAACATTGGTAACACATAAAGAATTACTTAAAATCTTGAACCAGCACCGCCACTCCTCCACGGTCTTCCCAGGTGATGGCATGGGATGGATAGCAAAGCAGGAGCAGCAAGAATGATATGATCATTCTAAAAGCACTACATGGACTCATATGATGTATTTTGACGAACATATTCGATTTTTTCTCTTATTTTGCTTGAAACCTAAGTTGGGGCTTGAAAATTATAACGAGGATTTTGCTAGTCGTTTATCTCATCTATATTCTGAAATAGACATAAATGGCTGTTTGCTGATTTTGGAGATACTCACACCCTCCTTGCCCTTGTTTGCCTCATACATGTCACATATCTTGCACATTTTCTTTCGCTTGCAATACTTTACTGATTTTTATGTTTGCGACAAAAAAAAGTCAAGTTTAACATTGCTTACATCAGTTTTTGGGGACAAGCCTTCTTTGTTGAAAGTTTAGAGGTTTCTGATTATTTGCCACATAATGGTATTTCTATCCAATTGAATAAATCTTCATATTCTGAATCTCTATACAAATAGAATGTATTAGAGAACTTTTGGTCAGTATTTTTCACAACGAGAAATCCAAGATGAATTTGAATTTCTTTTGCAGTATCTTCTATTTTATATTGATATTTGAGTATAGTATCTTTTAAACACACTAAATCATCAATATATGAAATATGATTATAATCGAATATACCTATATTTATTGTTTGAATATCATCATTAACTGCCCTAAACGCACAATGAGGAACCAGAGAAGAATAAACATTTCTCGAACTTGACAACTCAATATACATCGAATCATTTTTTATGTACGAAAAGCTCTTAATATAATTTGAACTCATTGTAAATTCTTGAGCACTTATAATATTTGATCCCCAAAATAGGGCTATAGCAATTATTAAGATCTTCATTTCTATTATTTTGTTTTTTTACCATAACTATAATTTCCGTTTAATGGCTCAAATCCTGCATCTGCAGCTCTTTGATTAGAGTCATGATGAGCTCCTGATTTATCATCACCCCTTCCTCGCTGGTGAATCCCTTGCAGGCGCTTCTGCCTACCGTAAACGGACGGATTGACCGTTCAGATAACGAGTTGTCAATATCGTAGTTGCCATCCTCTATATATTTCTAAAGTCACTTTATTCTTTCAAGGCATCGGTTGGTAACCCTTCTCCCTTTTCGTTAGTATAGTACCAACGGCCCTTGTACTTGACATGGATAAGCCCCTCTGAAAAATAGCCGATTTCGTCGAACTTAAATGGTAAAACCATTTTCCCATCAGCATTGAACAAGGCATAGGCATCTTTTTCCACCTCATATTCATGCCGTACCATCAAATTGCCACCAGGCTTCTCCTCTTTATAAACAATGTGTTTACCCTTCTTACGGAAATACTTGACATGATTTATATTCAGAAGCATGTCTTCTCTCGACAATATCTCGTCGCCCCCATAAAGAGCAGTCAACTCGTCATTTCTTGATCCTTTAATATTCTTTTTCAAGTCATCCAAAGACAGCGTTCCTGCAGAAAAACTAGTGAAAGCAATATATGGAACGCCGTCAACAACGGTTAGACATCCTTCGTTGTCAAGCACATAAGACTTGCCATCTTTATACACATTATAATAGTTGTCTCTTATATGGTCAATAGGGAAACTCGTATCTAAAACAGGTTCTCCGTTTTTATTTTCCAAAAGCCAATTATTTCCTCCTCCTACATATTTAAAGTAATTTTTACCATAAGGTACTTTCTTTATCTCTTGACCGTTGGTGTTCATTATGAAAGCATTATTACCCTCATAATCATAAAAACAGATGAAGTCATAACCTGTTACTATGTTATGATTACTTATCTTTCCAAATATCTTTTTACCGTCTTTATAGATGTCATACCATTTCAGATACCTTACAAAACCGTAATCTTCTTCAACAACTTCGGCTTCGCATGTTATGAAAAAACCGTTCCAATAAACAAAGACAAAATCGGTATGTACGAACGGGAACAACGTATTTCCGTGGCTGTCAACCACTCCATATTTTCCGTTCCTACACATTATATAACCATCAATCACACCAGCCCCATCTTTTGCTCCATAGCAAAAAAGGGACCTATACATTTCTTTGTTTAGTTCTTTAGTCGGGAAAGGGGAATTGCCCCTCTCCTCAAGGTCGCCGACACCGGCATACGATCCGTCTTTTTTCTTAAAGACAGTTTTTGATAACAAGTTAACCACAGGTTCCCCTTTCATACCAGACACGATGGCTCCGTCTTTAACCAGACAGGACTTTCCTGATTTGTCATCGCCCATCCTAACTGTCTTATTTTCCAGATAGACAGTTCTTGAATAATCGTGAAATGATATTTCTTCCTTTATTACAAGATTTCCTTTTTTGTCGATATAACCGAAATCTTCGGCCTTGCCGACAAATGCCTTACCATTGGAGAACGCGTCAACACGCTCATAATCCCTAATATTTTCGTTGAGACGCACCAACTGTTTTTTTGATAATGGTTCTGCATATGACATACAGTGGATACTAATAGCCACAAGGACCAATAACAATTTTTTTATCATCACACTACCTTTCATTTTATCTGTAAACATGTAAACGTCTAACTTATAAATTATATCTGCAAATATAGCCTAAAAACGCTATAAAACAATAAAATCAGCCCGAAGGCTGATTCTAAACCATTCTAAATCTCATTGATTCTGTCTGGTGTCAGTTTTTCGTAGTCTCCAACAAAAAAGAGACATCGCAATGCGACGTCTCTACAATTCTGCATTCAGCATTTATAATTCTGAATTTTACTTCACTCCGTTTCTCTTCAATAGAGCATCGATTGTTGGCTCCTGACCACGGAATCGCTTGTAAAGCGTCATTGGATGCTCACTACCGCCCTTCTCCAACACTTCATGACGGAATCTCTCCGCTGTCTGCTGATTGAAGATTCCTTCTGCCTGGAATGCCGCAAACGCATCTGCGTCGAGCACTTCTGCCCACTTGTATCCGTAATAGCCGGCGGAATAACCTCCTGAGAAGATATGCGTGAAATTGGCACTCATTAGCGACGACGGAACTGAGTTCAGCAATTGTGTCTTTGCCCATGCCTGCTCCTCAAACTGCTTGACATCTCCGGTGTATGGAGTCTCAAGTGTATGCCATGCCATATCAAGATAGCCGAATGATAGCTGACGCAATGTGAAGTATCCTGTGTTGAAATTAGCAGCCTTACGGATCTTCTCAATCAACTCAGCAGGGATCTTCTCTCCTGTCTTATAATGTTTGGCAAACGAATCAAGATACTCCTTCTCAAGAGCCCAGTTTTCCATCAACTGTGATGGCAACTCTACGAAATCTCTATACACATTTGTGCCCGACAACGATGCGAAACGTGATTTAGCCACCATTCCGTGGATTGAGTGTCCAAACTCATGAAGGAATGTTGTCAACTCATCGAATGTAAGTAGAGATGGCTCATTTTCTGTCGGACGTGAGAAATTCATCACAATGGAAATGTGTGGACGGGAATCTGTACCGTCTTTCTCTATCCACTGTGGCTTAAACTCTGTCATCCAGGCTCCACCACTCTTTCCTTCACGTGGATGGAAATCGGTGTAAAGCACAGCAAGGTATTTGCCGTCCTTGTCGATGACGTCGAATGCCTCAACCTCTGGGTGGTATACCTCAATCTTATCGTTCTTCACAAACTGCAATCCATACAATCGCGTCGCAAGGCCAAACACTCCCTTCTTAACATTTTCAAGTTCAAGGTATGGCTTGATCAACTCGTCGTTGATAGCATACTCCTTCTCACGCAATTTCTCTGAGTAGTAGCTCCAATCCCACGGTTGGAAATCTGTCTTGGCAACAGGATTCGAATATGAAGCAGCGAAATCTTTCACGGCCTCAACCTCCTTCAAAGCAGTTGGCTTGTAAGCGGCAAGAAGTTCGTCCAAAAGATTGTATACATTCTCCTTCTTCTCTGCCATACGATGACGCAAGATCTTGTCGGCATGGCACTTATAGCCAAGCAAATTTGCTATTTTAAGACGTGTTTCAGTGATTTTTCTTAGCACTTCAACATTGCTGCTTTCTCCAGATGTAGAACGTGAATTATACGCCAAATAAATAGTCTTTCTCAACTCACGATTGTCAGCATATTTCATAAAAGGAACATACGACGGTGCTTTCAACGTGAAAACATAACCATCGAAGTTTTCCTTCTTTGCCTCTTCCTTAGCTGCGTCAAGGATTGCCTGAGGAATACCAGTCAACTGTGATGCGTCAGCAACCTTTAGTTTATATTCATTTGTCGACTTCAACACATTCTGCTGGAACTGCAATGTAAGCGATGATAGCTGTTTGCTAAGTTCAGAAAACTGCTTCTGCTTGTCGGCAGGAAGTGTGGCTCCCATATTTTCGAAAGACTCGTATGTATCTTCAAGAAGTTTCTTTTCCTCAATAGAAAGATTAAGAGTCTCCTTCTTATCATAAATTGCCTTGACACGAGCGAAAAGAGTGGCATCCTGATAGATGACGTTGGTATGTTCAGTCTCTTCTGGAGAAATCTCACCAGCAATATTATCCAATTCATCGTTTGTTTCTGCGCTCAACAAGTTATAGAAACAGTATTGGATATTTGAAAGCATATCTCCCGACGCCTCCAAAGCCACAATTGTATTTTCAAAAGTGGGTGCCTCAGGATTATTCTTAATCTTCTCAATCTCCTTGTTATGCTCCTTCATAGCAAGACGCATAGCCTGAAGATATTCAGATGCTGGATATTGAGAAAATCTTAAAGTATTATGTGGAGTGTCGAACACAGTCCACTTCTTGATCAATTCATTTTCATTAACTTGTGCTGTCATAACAAACCAGTTTAATAATAATATGATGCTAAGTAATTTCTTCATGTAGATTAATTAACCCAATTGTAGAGACGCGAGATCTCGCTTCTTTACTACCTTTTATTAATGAATTTCAATCACAACGAGAGCCTTCGATCTCATCGCGTTATCGCCAACAGAGTAATTCACCTCTTTCACAATTCCGTCGACGGGAGAAAAGATACGATTATACATTTTCATCGCCTCTATCCTTGCAACGACGTCGCCCTTCTTGACCATTGTGCCGACAGAAATTATATCAATCACCTTGCCTGCGATTGGAGGGAATACCTCTGTTGCGTGGGTTTCGTGCGTCGAGTTATAACTCGACGCACGAAACCCATTCTCCCTTACGAAAGTCTTATATTTTATTCCGTCAATCTCTATCTCAACCTGCTTCATAAGCCATGATTCAAATTAAGCCGGAGTCAATCCATGTTTTTTATACGGACGCTCCACCTTCTTACCCTTTAAAGACGCAAATGCATCAATCACACGGCTGCGAACATTCTTTGGATCAACAACGTCGTCAATATAACCTTTTGCTCCTGCCTCATAAGGATTAGCATATTCGCGACGGTACTCCTCAGCCTTCTCTTTCTTGAATGCCTCGACGTCGCCACCAGCCTCAACAATAGATTTAATCTCCTTATGGTATAGCACCGACACAGCACTCTCCGGTCCCATCACGGCAATCTCTGCAGTCGGAAGACAAAATACGTAATCAGCACCGATATGTCGGCTTCCCAACGCCACGTATCCTCCTCCATAGGCTTTTCTAAGCACCACAGTAATCATCGGGATTGTAGCCTCTGCATAGGCATAGAATAGTTTGGCTCCGTGACGCACAGCACCTGAATGTTCGCCATCCACACCTGGAAGACAACCAGGCACATCCATCAATGTCAACAATGGAATATTGAATGAGTCGCAGAAACGGATGAATCGTGACGCTTTGTCAGCTGAGTCGGCATCAAGGGCTCCAGCAAGATAATTAGGTTGGTTTGCCACAACACCCACCGTCGCACCGTTCATTCTGATAAATCCACACACAATGTTAGGGGCAAACATCTCGTGAACCTCAAGGAACGAATCCTTATCGGCCACACACTTCACCACCTCTCGCACATCGTATGGCTCTTTTCCATCAGAAGGAAGAATTGATGCTATATTATTGGAAAAATCATCCGTAGAGACGCGAGATCTCGCGTCTTTTTCAAATTCAATATCATCAGCACTCTGAGGCAGATATTCAAGCAAGCGTCTTACCTGTGCAAGACAGTCTTTCTCATTTTCAGCGAAGAAATGGGCAGTACCGGCTTTCTCTGCGTGGACTCTCGCTCCACCCAAATCCTCTTGCGAAATGGTTTCTCCCATCACCGTCTCCACAACGGTAGGACCAGTAAGGAACATCTTGGAGATTCCATCGACCATAAAGACGAAGTCTGTCAACGCTGGAGAGTAGGCGGCTCCACCAGCACATGGCCCCATCACCACAGAAATCTGCGGCACAAGTCCGGAAAGCAATGTGTTGCGGTAGAAAATCTCACCATAACCGCATAATGAGTCGACACCGTCCTGAATACGTGCTCCACCTGAATCGTTGATGCCGATTATAGGACAACGCATCTTGGCAGCCAAATCCTGTATCTTAGTGATTTTTCTTGCGTGACGCAAACCAAGGCTTCCTCCAAGAACGGTGAAATCCTGAGCAAAGACACAAACGTTTTTGCCGTTGATCTTAGCCACTCCACAAACGACACCGTCGCCTGGAGCATCATCGCCATCCTTATGGACAAATATATCTGTCTCACGGAACGAATCCGCGTCGACCAATAAATCTATTCTTTCACGAGCTGTAAGCAAGCCTTTGGCATGACGCTTCTCAATAGCAGCCTCTCCACCACACAACAACGCTTTATTGCGTCTGCTTTCAAGCTCTGTAATCTTCTCTTTCATAACGTTTACGTTAACGATAACCTTGACAGTATATTATTTTGGTGCTCGTCTATATAGGAATATCGCAATCAAAAGGAACAAGAAATTCGGTATCCACACTGCTATGCGTGGACTTAATCCACCGCTGATTGCAAAGGTCGCAGATATGGTATCAAACAGGATATAAGAGAAACTCAATGCCAATCCGATACCAAGGTTCATACCCATTCCTCCCTTCACCTTCTTACTTGCCAACGCAAATCCGATAGTGGTCAGGATAAAGGCTGCAAACGGTTGTGAATGTCGTTTCTCGTATTCAATTTCAAACTCCTGGATACTACCCACTCCACGACTACGCTGTTTTTCGATGTAATGTACAAGCTGGGCATTGGTCATCTGCTGCTGCATCTCCTTATAAACGAAGAAATCCTCAGTGTCGACATTAAGCGTCGTATCTTTTCGTTCTCCAGAGGTCATTGTTTCCTGCATACCGACGAAATCACGAGTCACCCACTTACGAAGCTCAAAATGGCCAAGTGTATCGTAGTCGGCAAACTGTGCAGAGGTGCGCGAAACAAGTGTTTTGCCATCAAACTTCTCAAGTGTCATTCTATAAGCTCGCTTCATTCGCTTCTCGTATGTGCCAATATAAAGGATGACACCCTTCTCCACCTCAAACTGTATATTATTGACATTCGTCTCTCGTTTATACGCATTCTTATATTTCGCCAAGAAATCAAGACGCACCTCGTTGGCTGGCGGAATGATAAAACTTGACAAGACAAAAGTCATAACTGCAATCACAGCGGCAGAGATCCAATAAGGCACCATCACACGGTGGAAACTTATTCCAGACGCAAACGTGGCGATAATCTCCGAATTATTAGCAAGTTGGGATGTAATAAAAATGACTGCAATAAAAGTGATCAACGGAGAAATCAAGTTGGAGAAATACCATGCGAAATTGAGGTAGTAGTCGAACACAATCTCCTTAAATGTAGCGTCGGCAAGAGTATCAATCTTTTCAGAGATATCGAACACAATCGCAACGCTAACAAGCAAAACGATCATCAAGAAGTATGCTCCAAGCACTTTCTTGATAATATAAAGGTCGAGCTTTTTAAGCCAAGGCGACGATACAAAAGGCAAATTACTCATAGTCAACTTCTATTTTAGAGTCTGACGCTCAATTTCTTTACCATCTCAGCCTTCCAAGTTGAGAAATCACCGGCAATGATATGCTGACGTGCCATCTTCACAAGACGGAGATAGAAAGCAAGATTGTGGATCGACGCAATCTGCATAGCCAAAAGTTCATCACTTACGAAAAGATGACGAAGGTACGCTTTAGTGTAAACCTGGTCGACGTAGCAGTCGCTTTCAGGATCAAGTGGAGTGAAATCATCCTTCCACTTCTGATTTTTCATATTCATTGTGCCGTTGGCAGTAAAGAGCCATCCGTTGCGTCCATTTCTTGTAGGCATCACACAGTCGAACATATCCACACCACGCTCAATAGCCTCAAGAAGGTTGGTAGGAGTACCGACACCCATCAAATAACGTGGTTTGTCTGTAGGAAGAATCTTATTGACAACCTCAATCATCTCATACATCACCTCTGCTGGCTCACCAACTGCAAGTCCTCCAATGGCATAACCCTCACGGTTTTTAGACGCCACTGTCTCCGCGGCCTTCTCACGCAAATCCTTATAGGTACATCCCTGAACAATTGGGAAGAACGTCTGACTATAACCATACAAAGGCTCAGTCTCATCAAAGTGCTTTAGTCCACGGTCGAGCCAACGAAGAGTCATGTCAAGACTCTTCTTAGCATAGTTGTAATCGGCTGTACCTGGAGTACACTCGTCGAGAGCCATAATTATATCAGCGCCAATAACACGCTGAGTGTCAACAACATTTTCTGGAGTGAAGATATGTTTTGAACCGTCGATATGAGAACGGAAGATACATCCCTCCTCAGTTAACTTTCTTTGTCCAGAAAGGGAAAAAACTTGAAATCCACCACTATCAGTAAGGATCGGGCGATCCCAACCGTTAAACTTATGCAATCCGCCTGCTTTACGAAGCACATCGAGTCCCGGACGAAGATATAAATGGTAAGTGTTGCCAAGAATAATCTGTGCCTTGATATCATCACGTAGTTCACGCTGATGCACTCCCTTAACGGAGCCAAGCGTACCAACTGGCATAAAGATTGGAGTCTCGATAGTGCCGTGGTCAGTAGTGATTACACCAGCACGTGCTTTGCTATTCGGATCTGTATATTGAAGGTCGAACTTCATGTTTTCTAAATTTCGATAATTTTATGCAAATTAACGATTTTTTTGCGAGTTGTGCAACTCAAGAAACATCTATCTCCATAGAGGTTCTAACTCCCAACCTTTTGGGAAACCCATAGCAGCAAGGTCAATTTCAGGAAACTCAATAAAAAGCCAACGAAGTTTTGCAAACATATCATTGCCAGGAGATATGACATTAAGGAAATACTTAATAATACAGATATTAAAATATATGCGTAAACTATCTGTTGGCAAAGTGATCCATGGACGAACTATTTTATTAGGCATAGTAGCACGTATTGTATTCTGTTTATTCCAAACTCGTGAATGATGACAACATGCATTTCTAGTAAGAGTCACTATCGTCAACCAAGATTCAAACGGAGCTATTTGTAAGTCAAATGTTTGTGCAATCATTTTTTTGATTTTTTTGTCTTTCATATTAGCAAAAATACTAGTAATAACTCCGAAAGGCAAAATTTCAGATAGGATCCAAGCTGGGGGATATGGATTAGAATATGTTGACTTAAAATGAATTATGAAGTCTTCTCTTGAATGACGTAGTTCATTATTAATAAGTTCTAAACTTTTATTAAATTTTGATGGATTAATAAAATTTGAAGTATCAGTCATCCAAAATGGAGATCCTATCACTTCACATCCGATATTAACAATTTTGCTTCTTACTGCGACTTCTATTTTTTCAATTTCATTAAACATAAAAGTTCGCAGTTTCTTATCAAAACGGTAAAGCATCATAACCTTACTAAATGAAGCATTACGCTTATACTGATGGTTAGATTTGGGCATCTCTAATAAAGGATACATATAAGCGGAAAGTCTATAGTAGCCTATATTATCAATATAGTCAATAGATTTTTGGATATCTTCAATAGTTAAACCTCTTGACAGAAGCAAAGAAACGAGATCACTAGAATTAGTAAAACCTTTACTAAATGGTACTGTTCCAATCATAATAAAATTAAAATTAAAAAAAACGACCCGCACATTTGAGCATCAACGAGAGGCTTGGCGGGTTCTAGTGTTGCAAAACTATATATAAATTTTGGTATTGCAAAATTTTATATCAAAATTCATAATGGGCGAGCACAAGGCTCGCCCCTACTAATTCACTTTCACTAACTCAATCTCAAAAATCAATGTAGAATTGCCTGGAATATCTGGTGGACATCCACGTTTTCCGTAGCCCAATTCCGACGGGATATAGATTTCCCATTTGTCGCCTTCGTGCATTTTAGGAATCGCAATCTGCCAACCTGTGATCAGTTCACGCAATCTGAAGGCGTCTGCATAACCCTGCTTGGTATTGTCGTCGAAGACTCTGCCATCAATCAGTGAGCCACGATAGTATACAGATACCACTGCCGCTGTCTGGGCTGTCTTGCCGTCTCCCGTCGCCAACACTTTATAATAGATTCCTTTTGGAAGAGCTTTTACCTCCGGATTCTTAGCAATCTCAACAAGAAAAGCCTCATTCTCCAATTTGTAATTATCTTTTGCCATAACTAAATTGTTTTACGACAAAGATACAAAATTTGCATTAGCCTCGCATACATTAGTCTGTGAAAACACAGAAATACTTACTTCTCAGACGATTTGCTGGAGTTGAAATAACAAGTTATAGTTCCATAGGCATTTGACAACTTGTTAGAAATTTTGCCAGAGTCATCAGATCCAAAGCCCATATCATAACCAAAACCTAGTCTTAACTTGTCGCCAAAGCCTAGACAAAGTCCCATACGACCACTCGCGTTAACTCTTCCTCTTGTTCCTCCCATCTCAAACGTCGAATAGTTTGATGCTCCATCACCGAAATCTTCCTTTGAAGAACCTGATACTGCAATATTAAGAACAGGTCCAACCTGTGGAGCCAAAGAGACTGAACCTAAATCAAACTTATAGGCAAACAATGCTGGGATAGATAAATAAAAGATTCCGAATCTGTGGTTAGATAATGTAGTAACGGGATATACAAGCAAACAAAAATATAGGCGTTAAAATCGTAAATCTTATAACATTTACGTAAAAAAGCATAAATAATCCACAAAAATACACTTAATACACAAAATGAAAAAACGTCGTGACTGCCAACACGGTAGCCACGACGCAAGAAATAGCAATGAAATGTCATCAATTGACTATTTTAACATGTGCGTTAATTTATGCACGACTGAAATCTTACAGGAATCATTTAACCTCGATTATTCTGAAAACTACTGTATCTTCCAACACTAATGGTCGGTAGTGAGCAAAAAAAATGATTCCTTTGCATGGCGACTTGATCTCCTCTATTGTCTCTCCATTGTACGGATCAACTATCTTTGCTATCAAATCACCCTTCTCGACAGCATGGTTTGCCGAAATCAGTTTTGTATAGAAACCTGCCTTTTGGCTGCGTACCACAACATGGTTCTCATCTGTGACAATCTCCGACACATAGCCATGACGATGCACGTCGTTGATAATCTTCTTTCTATCCATGAATCGGAAGATGGCATGGATTGTCTCTTCTGCCAAATCAGTGTTTAGCTGGTTTGTAAGGCCGGAATAGATTGAAAAGGCGAATGTGTTCCAGATCTGCCAGTTGTAGTTGAGCATTGTGCTGTCGTACGGACGTGGCTTTCTCACGTAGATGTAAGGCAACTCAAAAAACTTCGCGTCGGCTGTATCCTGATATCCTGTGTCAAGCATTCTGACGTGGGGAACGAACTCACCTGGCATATAGAAACTTGCCAACTGAATTCCGTAAGTATAGTTTTTCAATGTGTCAAACAACGCTGCTGCGATTCTCTGTGTAGTCTCTCCCTTGTCGTAACCTGGGAACATACGGTTGATATCAGTGTTGTCCATCGACCAGAATCTCTTCTCAAGGTTCATAGAAAATGGGTTGGCACTCGGAATGACAAGAATCTTGCATCCCTTGTCAATCTTACCTTCCTTCTCAAGCTTAGTAAGTCTGTTTACAATCTGTGCGCAGACGTACTGCTGCTGAATCTCGTCGCCACGCATCGCTCCGACAATAGCGACTGTCTTTTCTCCCTCTCCAAACTCATATCCAGTGATTCTGAACTCGTCTCTGTAAGGGGAGCTCATCTTATATATAATCTTCTTTTCCATTGCAATAATCTTTTGGGCTTTTATTCTTTTGGACTTAGTTCTTTTTGAAAATACGTGCCATCAACGATCCCTCGTATACAATAGGATAAGCACGTAGAGTAAACACAAGTCCATCACATGGGCTGACCACTTTCTCCAGCACCTTGCCTTCAAGAGCGCTCACGATTTCTCCAATCTCCTCGCCTTTCTTCATCCACTGGTTGTTGTCGATCGACGGGATGAACACTCCAGAACAGCCGGCGTTAAGGAATTCCACCTCACCCTGTGTGCTGACAAACTGCTCCTTTGATTCCAATTTCACGTCGCCCTTATAGAATCCAAGCGATTTAAGAAGCTGAAGAATACCGTTCAAAAGATCTGTGCCGTAATGACGTGTTATTCGCATACCCACACCCATTTCAACCACCAAACAAGGTGTACCTGAAGAGTTAAGCGAATGGGCAAGAGTGCTCTCAAGCACTGTGGCAGCCTCGTGAATCCAGATGAAATCCACATTTAGCTCCTTACCGTATGGCACAAGCAAATCAGCGCAGTTGACGTTGATTCTCACCTGTGGCACCTCTCTAAGGAAGATGTTCGACGCGTGGATATCAA